>JBJFHP010000161.1:0-9283 GCA_051893715.1 Oscillospiraceae bacterium | reverse complement strand
CGTAAATCTTGTGAAAGGATATGATATGGGGCTTAACTATATCATACAAGGTAAAATGGAAGAAGTCAGGATACAGAAAATTATCGCGGACAGCGGTTACTGCTCCCGCAGAAAGGCGGAGGAGTATATCTCGTCGGGCGTTGTCACCGTAAACGGCAGGAAATGCTCCCTCGGCGACAAGGCAGATCCGCGCGCCGATATAATCAGGATAGGGGACGACGAAATATCCGCCGTTCCCGCCGAGAAGCGCTATATCATGCTCAACAAGCCGCGCGGGTATATGACCACGATGGCGGACGAAAAGGGCAGGCGTATCGCCGCAGAGCTGCTGGACGGGGTGGACGAGAGGGTTTATCCCGTCGGTAGGCTGGACAGAAATTCCGAGGGGCTGCTGCTCTTTACGAACGACGGAGCTTTCGCCAACGATATCATGCACCCCTCCCGCCATGTCAGCAAGACCTACCGTGTGACCATTGACGGGCGGGTGTCGGAGGAACAGCTGACAAGGCTCATGTCGGGCGTGGAGCTTGACGACGGGACATGGACGATGCCCTGTCAGGTGGAGATACTCACCGAGGAGCCGGAGCGCACCGTTCTGCGCTTTGTTATCAAGCAGGGGTTAAACAGGCAGATACGCCGTATGTGCATGGCGGTCGGGCTCAATGTGGGCAGGCTGCGCCGCACCGCGATCGGCAGTCTGCGGCTCGGTATGCTCAAGCCCGGCGAATGGCGCGAGCTCACCAAGGACGAGCTGCGAGGTCTCCGCACGGCGGTCGGCAAGAGCGCTTCACAGCGCGGAGGAAAGGGCGGCAGAAAGTGATAGAAATATTACATAATAAGGAAAATACAGAAAAAATTGAATTTGTCGCGGCGGACGGGGAGGAAATACTCGGGCGCTGCGCGGGCGGGATAGACGGCGGCGCTTTCGTCATCGACGAGCTGGACTGCCCCGATTTCTTCGCGGACGGGCTTATCCGCGCGATACTCAACCTTGCCGACCTTCACGGGATAACCTCGGCGCGCTTTGATTTGCCCGAAAAGACGGAGCTGCTTAAAAAACTCGGTTTTGTTAAGGGAGAAAACTGCGTTATCCCCGATATCGCGGAATTTTTCGGCGATAAAAGCTGCGGGTGACATCTGCGGAAATTGGTTAAAATGCTCAAAAAATATCTGCTTTCGCAATGGTTTTAAGGCATAAAATAAAAAAATCAAAAAATGCGAAAATACGCTTGTTATTTTTATCACGATGTAGTATAATTATTGTGGATAAATTTTCGGGTGAGCCATGCCCAAAAGGCGTAGTTTGCCTTATATAGCATTTGATGGAGGAGACAAAATGGCATTAACAAAGACTCTGGCTGAGATGGAACAGACTGTTTCAGACAGCGAAGCAAGAAAAAGACTGACTGCTCTCTTCGACGAGGACAGCTTCAGGGAGCTGGATAAGTTTCTGTCTGCCGACGGCGAACAGAGCTCCGTTGTCGCGGGCTACGGCACCGTTATGGGCGCAACGGCTTATGCGTTCGCTCAGGACGTCAGCGTTAAGGGCGGCGCGGTAAACAGAAGCGCGGCGCTCAAGATCAAAAAGATCTATGAGCTGGCGGCAAAGGTCGGCGCTCCCGTTGTGGGAATTTATGATTCCAAGGGCGGCGATATCAACGAGGGTATGGCGGTGCTTTCCGCTTACGGCGATATCATGAAGGCTTCCGCGGAGATCTCGGGCGTTGTTCCGCAGATCGCAGTGGTATGCGGCGTGTGCGCAGGCTGCGCGGCAATGCTTGCTTCCATGGCAGACATCACTGTTATGACGGAAAAGGCGGAGCTTTTCCTGACCGCTCCCTTTAATACCCCCGACGGAAAGCTCGAGGGCGCAGGCACGGCGGCAAATGCCGCAAAGTCCGGCGTATGCGGCATTCTTGCCAAGGACGACGCCGAGGCTGTCGCAAAGGCAAAGAAGCTGGTTGCCGTTCTTCCCGCGAACAATATCTCCCTCGCGGGCAACGACGATTTCACCGTAAACGAGTCCGCTGTTACGGCGGGAATGAAGGGCGCAGACCTTGTAAAGGCTCTTGCTGACAATAACAGCGTTGTTGAGCTCGGCGCAGAGTTCGGAACGGCTGCCTATACCGCTCTCGCGAGCGTTAACTGGGCTACCGTTGCTTTCGTTGCAACTGACAAGGCTGCAAAGCTCACCGCTGCCGACTGCGCGAAGATAGCGCGCTTTGTTCAGTTCGCAGACGTGTTCTCCATACCCGTTGTAACACTTATCAACACACAGGGCTTTGAGGGCTCCTCCGCCGCTGAGCTCGCGGGCTCCGTCCGCGACTGCGCAAAGCTTGCACAGGTATACGCTACCGCAACGACCGCCAAGGTCAACATCATCACCGGCAGCGCGTTCGGCGCGGCTTACGCTGCATTTGACAGCGCAGACCTTACCTACGCATGGGAAAACGCTGCGATAGCTCCCATGTCCCCCGAGGCTTGCAAGGTATTCATGGGCGAAGAGATATCCACCTCTCCGTTCGAGGCGGCTGCTCTCGGCATGATCGACGGCGTTATCGCCGCAGGCGACACCGCTGACGCACTGTCCTCCGCAGTTGAGCTGTGCGCAGGCAAGAGAGTTGCTTCCCCCGCAAGAAAGCACGCAAATTTCGCGTTCTGATATAAGTGAATAATAAGACAGAGAGGTACTTAAAATGAAAAGATATACAATAACCGTAAACGGCACTGCTTATGATGTAACTGTTGATGAGGCGGACGGCGCTTCCGCTCCCGCTGCTGCCCCCGCAGCACCCAAGGCTGCCCCCAAGGCGGCTCCCAAGGCTGCTGCCCCCAAGGCAGACGGTACTCCTATCACTGCCCCCATGCCCGGCAACGTTATCGATGTCAAGGTCAAGGTCGGCGACAAGGTAACAAACGGCACTCCCTTAGTTATCGTTGAGTCCATGAAGATGGAAAACCCCATTCCCAGCGACAGGGACGGCGTTGTTGCCGCTGTATGCGTAAACAAGGGCGATTCCATTGACACCGGCGCTACTGTTGTAATTATCGCTTGATAAGGAGAACCGAAGATGGCAAAACTGAAGATAACCGAAACCGTTCTTCGTGACGCGCACCAGTCGCTGCTCGCCACAAGAATGACTATGGACGATATGCGTCCTATCCTTTCCACGATGGATAAGATCGGATTTTATTCCGCAGAATGCTGGGGCGGCGCGACTTTCGACTCCTGCATACGCTTCCTCGACGAGGATCCGTGGGAGAGACTCCGTATCCTGAGAAAGGAAATGCCCAATACAAAGCTCCAGATGCTGTTCAGAGGTCAGAATATGCTCGGCTACCGCCACTATGCGGACGACCTCGTTGAATACTTCGTACAGAAGTCCATTGCGAACGGTATCGACATAATCCGTATTTTCGACGCTCTGAACGATATCCGCAACCTTGAAACAGCCATAAAGGCTGCAAAGAAGGAGAACGGTCACGCTCAGGTAGCTATTTCCTATACCCTCGGCGACGTTTTCACGCATGAATATTACATGAACTACGCCAAGCAGATCGAGAGCGCGGGCGCGGATTCCATCTGCATAAAGGATATGGCGGCGCTGCTCACTCCATACGAGGCTGAAACTCTCGTTAAGGACATCAAGAGCGCGGTAAAGATCCCCGTTCAGCTCCACACTCACTATACGTCCGGTCTTGCTTCAATGTGCATTATGAAGGCTGTTGAAGCGGGCGTTGACGCCGTTGATACGGCAATGTCGCCGCTTGCTCTGGGTACATCTCACGCTCCCACCGAGTCCATCGTTGCAACGTTCCAAGGCACGAAATACGACACCGGTCTTGACCTTGTAAAGCTCAACGAGGTAAGAGATTATTTCATGAAGCTGCGCAAGAAGTATATCGACAGCGGTCTGCTCGACCCGTCCATGCTTGCAACCAACACAAACGCGCTTATTTATCAGGTACCGGGCGGAATGCTGTCCAACCTGCTCTCTCAGCTCAAGCAGGCAGGTAAGGCAGATCAGCTCGAGGAGGTACTCAAGGAAGTCCCCAGAGTTCGCAAGGACAGCGGCTTCCCGCCTCTCGTTACACCCACGTCGCAGATCGTCGGCACTCAGGCTGTGTTCAACGTTATCACAGGCGAGCGCTACAAGACTGTCACAAACGAGTTCAGAGGCCTTGTAAAGGGCGAATACGGCAAGACTCCCGTGGCTATCGATCCCGAGTTCCAGAAGAAGATCCTCGGCGGCGACGAGCCTATAACCTGCCGTCCCGCAGACAACCTCCAGCCCGAGTTCGACACTATGAAGGAAGAGGTAAAGCAGTACGTTGAGGACGCTTCCGTTGAGGACGTTCTGACCTACGCAATGTTCCCGAAGGTTGCTCCCAAGTTCTTCGAGAAGCGCCGCGACAGACAGCTCGGCATCGACGCAGTTCACGCGGACAAGACGAACAAGGTTCACCCCGTATAATCTTGCTGTATTATAATGTGATATTCCCCGTCCGAAATGGCGGGGAATGTTGTTTTTTTGACGTTTTTTTGTATGAAAAAAACGGTGCTGAGCAACTTTAATTCCGGCTCGGAGGAATGGCATTATGTGTATATTTAATAAGAAAATCGGCTGATAACGTTTACAACAGACAAACATAAATTTTTCGTCACTTTCACCAATTTAATTATTACAAAATGGTAACAATGTAGACTAATAAAAATTAACAACTAATTTTTGTGCAAAAGATGACCCGAAATATTGGCTTAATAATGCGATTTTTTCAATTTATTGCATTAAGGGTATTAAATTAGGTTATAAAGTAATCCGATTGTCAAAATGAACAATCGAGCAAGGTTGAAATCGTTTACCGCATTTTGTCGTGAAAAAAGTTCAAAAAAAGGGCTTGAAAATTAAAATGATTTATGATAAACTTACAAATGAAATCGGACGGCGGTAATAAGACAGCCGAATGCGGAATATGAATTACCGATACCGCTCCGATATTATTCATTTACCTGTCCCCGCAAGAGGGACGAGTGAAAACCATTTTGGGAGGAAAAAACCTATGAAGAAAAGATTATTAGCAGCTCTGGTTGCATCTGCTACAGTTCTCTCTTTTGCTGGCTGCTCCAGCAACACGACCAGCAGCTCCAACGCAGGCGACACAAGCTCTTCTGCTCCTGCTGACAACGGCGGCAACACCGACAGCAGCACACCTGCTGACGACAACAGCACACCCGCTGACGACAACAACACACCCGCTTCCGCAGGCGTTCCCGCTACAGACGCTCAGAAGGCTGCCGGCACAGGCATCAAGCTCTCCGAGTCTGAGGGTAAGGTATTCAATATCTACTGCTGGAACGATGAGTTCAAGGGCTTCTTCGAGAAGTACTACGTTGTTCCCGAGGGCGTAACCGTTAACTGGATCAAGAATCCTTCCGACGGCGGCGTTTACCAGAACAAGCTTGACGAGGCTCTGCTCGCACAGGATAAGGCAGCTGCTGATGACAAGGTTGATATGTTCCTTGCAGAGGCTGACTACATCGTTAAGTACACCAACTCCGATTACACACTTGATGTTGCTACTCTCGGCGTTAACCAGCTCGATACCGAGTATCAGTACACAGTATCCGCTGCTTCCGACAGCAACGGCGCGATCAAGGGCGTATCCTTCCAGTGCTGCCCTGCTGCTCTGATCTACAGACGCTCCATCACAAAGGACGTTCTCGGCACAGATGATCCTGCTGAGGTTCAGGCACAGCTCGACAACTGGGATAAGTTCAACGAAGTAGCTAAGAAGGCTAAGGACAGCGGTTACTACATGACCGGTTCCTACGTTGAGACATTCCGTACATTCTCCAACAACACTTCCTCCGCTTGGGTAGACGCTGACAACAACCTCGTTGTTGACGACGCTATCAAGCAGTGGATGGTACAGGCTAAGGACTTCCTTGAGAAGGAATACACTCTCCCCTGCGGCGTTTGGGATGACCAGAAGACCGCTGAGATGTATGCTGACGGTAAGGTAATGTGCTTCTTCGGTCCTGCTTGGTACTACAACTTCTGCATGGGCAATGCTCAGGATGCCGAAAAGGGCTGCTACGGCGACTGGGCTATCTGCCAGGGCCCGCAGGCATTCTTCTGGGGCGGTACATGGCTGCTCGCAGCTACCGGCACAGATAACCCCGAGATGGTTGCTGACGTTATGAACGCGTTCACAGCTAACGAGGACATCTGCTCCAAGCTGATCGAGAACGAAGGCCAGTTCACCAACAACATGGCAGTTAACCAGAAGTACGCTGACGATCCTACATTCGGTAACGCATTCCTCGGCGGTCAGAACGATACCGCTATCTTCGTAGAGCTTGCTAAGAACATCAAGTTCGAGCACAAGACTCAGTACGACCAGCTCCTCTCCGAGAAGCTCCCTGAAGTATTCCTGGATTATTTCAAGGGCACAATCAGCGAGGAAGACGCATACAAGAACTTCTACCAGTACGTAAACGAGACTTACGCTGACATCGTTACTCCTTGAGTTAATTGAGGTCTGACGTAAAGGTACATACGGTAATTAACCATTAGCCTTTAAGAGAGGTGAGGCAGTTTACTCGCTTCACCTCTTTTTGTTAGGCAAATGCAAATAATGATGAGAGGTCGTTTGAATGAGTACACAAAAGCGAAAATCCGTCAGCTATTCAAAATGGGGATATATCTTTATCATACCGTTCTTCGTTGTATATATCTTCTGTTCGCTGATCCCCCTGTTATCAACGTTTTATAACAGCTTTTTCAAGAACTACAGATCCGGTCTGACGCAGGTCGGTCCCGAATTTATTGGCTTTGAGAACTACATAACGCTTTTCACCCCCAATTCTTCGGGAAATATTCTGATTTTTGATTACACCGCAAACACAATGATCATGTGGCTGCTCGGTGCTATTCCTCAGCTTCTTTTCTCGCTCCTGCTTGCGATCATCTTCACAAGCGCGAGACTTAAGATCAAGGGACAGCAGTTCTTCAAGACGGTCATTTATATGCCCAACCTTGTAATGGCTTCCGCTTTCGCTATGCTGTTCTTCACACTGTTCTCCAACGTTGGCCCTATCAACCAGATGATCGTTGCGGGCGGCGGTGAGATCGTCGACTTCTTCGGCGGTGTATGGACTGCACGCGGTATCGTTGCGTTTATCAACTTCCTGATGTGGTTCGGTAACACGACCATTTTGCTGATGGCAGGTATCATGGGTATCGACCAGAGCCTGTTCGAGGCGGCGTCCATCGACGGCGCAAGCTCGGTTCAGGTGTTCTTCAAGATAACGCTGCCGCTGCTGATGCCTATTCTGGTTTACGTTATTATAACGTCCCTCATAGGCGGTCTGCAGATGTTCGATGTACCGCAGATCATTACAGCAGGTATCGGTAAGCCTAACAGAACGACCATGACGCTTATCATGTATCTGAACAATTATCTGAGCACTTCCAAGAACTACGGTATGTCCGGCGCTATCTCGGTTGTCGTATTCATTATCACGGGCATCCTCAGCATGGCTGTATATAAGTCCATGGGCATGGGCGATTCCGGTAAGAAAAAGACTAAGAAGCTTGCTGCGAAAGGGGTGAAGTAAGAATGAACGATACATTTGCACCTGCAGGTCAGAAAACCAAGAGCGACAAGGGCAGACTGATAACGGCGAGAGTTATCTCCTATATTTTCCTTGGATTTGTTACCGTTCTTTCCCTCTTCTCCTTCTATCTGCTGATAATCAACTCTACGCGTTCACACGCAGAGCTTCAGGCAGGCTTTACGCTTGTTCCGCACGGCAACTTTATCAACAACTTCCTTACCGCATGGAACGATACCTCTCTCATCGCAATTCCGAGAGGTATGCTGAACAGCTTTGTCATTGCGGCGTCGACGGCTATTCTGACGACCTACTTCTCCGCTATGACCGCTTACGGCATTCATGTTTACGACTTCAAGGGTAAGAAGTTTGCCTTCAACTTCATTCTGATCGTTATGATGATCCCGACGCAGGTTTCTGCCGTTGGTTTCGTACAGCTGGTAAATCAGATCGGTCTTGCCGATACATACTGGCCTCTGATCATTCCTGCGATCGCTGCTCCCTCCGTATTCTTCTATATGAAGCAATACATTGAGAGCTCGCTGCCGCTTGAGGTAGTTGAGGCAGCGCGTGTTGACGGCTCGAATGAGTTCATGACATTCAATGTTATCGCCCTTCCTATGCTGAAGCCCGCTATCGCTGTACAGGTCATCTTCGCATTCGTTGCTTCGTGGAACAACTTCTTTACTCCTGCCCTCATCATCAACTCCAAGGATAATGCGACGCTTCCTATCATGATCTCGCTGCTGCGTTCGGAGATAAACTCCAAGGCAGGTAACCTCGGTGAGGTTTACATGATGATCCTGCTCGCAATCATTCCTGTTGTTATCGTGTACATCTTCCTGTCCAAGAACATTGTTCAGGGCGTTGCGCTCGGTGCTGTTAAGGGTTGATATTGCATTTCAAAACGACAAGCCTCCTCTTTTCGGGGAGGCTTTTCTTTTTCGGGGTAAATCGGCGAAATCGCATAGCGCCGCGCTCTGACAAAAACACAAGGCAAATATTGTACAAGTTGTATATTGACGAACACTATATATTGATGTATAATAATAACACCATCAAATATTTTGTAGGAGGACATAAAGCCATGGCAATAGATGTATGTGTTTCGGGCGGAAATATTTCCGAGGAAGAGATAAATTATTACGTTGAAAGGGCGAAGGAGCGGTTCGCGGACAAGTGCCTTACCGCAATTGACCTTGACGTTGACGGCGACTATATAAACGCGTCGTATCATTTCTCGGCAGAGCCGTTCCAGCGTATCCGCCGAATTACGGGTTATCTTGTCGGCACGCTCGACCGCTTCAACAACGCGAAGCGCTGCGAGGAGCACGACCGCGTAAAGCATGAGATGATGTAATATCGCAGCCGCGCTGCATGGTTAAGTTGAGCTGCGGCGGATTTCACGGGAATAAATCGGGCGGGGTGCTTTCGTATGCACCCCGCCCATTTTGTTGATATGAATAGCCTTGTCCGTTAACAGTGAGATCTGTCGGAATTATTTCTTGCCGTTAACGTTAAATTCGCAGTTTGTGTGGAAGCTCTTGCTCGCCTTGACACCTTTTCCTCCCTTTTTATCATCGGGGTGAAGCGGTGAACGCAGCCGTACTTCGTCGTCATTGCCGCGCTTGTATTCGGTATTTTTTGTGTCAGGTTTCATGATAT
>JBJFHP010000160.1:0-2350 GCA_051893715.1 Oscillospiraceae bacterium | reverse complement strand
TTATATTTTCGTTTTCGGCAAAGCCGTCCATCTCAACGAGGAGCTGATTCAGCGTCTGCTCGCGCTCGTCGTGACCGCCGCCAAGGCCCGCGCCGCGCTGTCTGCCTACTGCGTCTATCTCGTCGATGAAGATAATGGAAGGCGTATGCTTCTTTGCCTGATCGAACAGGTCGCGCACTCTCGAAGCGCCGACGCCGACGAACATCTCAACGAAATCCGAGCCGCTTATCGAGAAGAACGGAGCGCCCGCCTCGCCCGCAACAGCCTTCGCGAGCAATGTCTTACCCGTTCCGGGAGGGCCCACGAGCAGCACGCCCTTAGGCACTCTCGCGCCTATTTCGCGGTACTTTCCGGGGTTCTTGAGGTAGTCGACTATCTCGACAAGCTCCTGTTTTTCCTCGTCCGCGCCCGCAACGTCGTCAAACGTTACCTTCTTGCCCGACTGCTGGCGGACGTTCGCGCGGGAGAACTGGTTCATCTTTCCGCCGCCCGAGGTCTGGCGCATAACGATTACCGTGAAAATTATCATCACGCCGACAAGCAGCAGGTACGGCAGTATCGTTGTGAGGAACGTGTTGTCGGAAATGGGGATATAGTTCTCAACGAGCGGGGTGTCGTTCACCTCGTTGTAGCGCACGCGGTAGGTCGCCATTTTTCCCGCCTCGTTGTAGCCGCTGTTGATGTCGTTTATGAAAATGTTGACATTGGGCACGTTGTATTTCTTCACCTCGTTGCTGCCCTTTGTCACATATGCGAGAGCACCGCTGCCGAGATCAAGCTCGAACTGCGAAACATTCAGGTTATCGAACTCCGCGATAACATCGGAATAGGATACGGAAGTCCTGTTCGCGCTGCTGTTCGCAAAATTAAGAATAGATACCAGACCGAAAATAAGGATAAAAATTATCGCAAAATAGATAATTATTCCCTTTAATTTGTTTGACTTCATTTAGACCGCCTTTCCTAAAGGAATTTCTCCTTCATATATTATGTTCTATGCACAAAAACGTATGTGTCTGTATATTGTCTGTCAGGATCTTTTTATGCCTATATATGGCAGGTTGCGGAACTTTTCGTCAAAATCAAGTCCGTAGCCGACCACGAACAGATCCTCTATCTCGAAGCCGCAATAGTCCGCGGAAAATCCGCTGACTACCCTCCTCGACGGCTTGTCAAGCAGCGTGACTATCTTCAGCGATTTCGGGGAACGCTTGAGCAGCTCGTTTTTCAGCGCGAAAAGCGTTCTCGCGGTGTCAAGGATATCCTCGACAAGAACAACGTCCCTGCCCTTTATGATATCAATGCCCTCGCCGACGGAGAGCTTGACGTCGCCGCTCGAAACAGTGCCGCTGCCGTAGCTCGACGCGCGCAGGAAATTTATCTCCAGCGGACACTTTATCTCTCTTATCAGGTCGGAGAAAAACACCACCGCGCCTTTCAGAACACAGATAAACAGCGGGTTTTTCCCCTCGTATTCGCGGGTCAGCTTTTCTCCGAGCTCCGCTACCTTCGCCTTTATTTCATCTTCCGTAATAAGAACTCTTTCGACTTCCTCGGGAACGTACATTACGTTATCCTCCATAACATTATTCGGACAAAATTATACACGCATCCTAATGCAAAGTCTATTATATCATACTTTTAATTAAATTGCAAACTGTTTTAGGTGAATATTTGCTGAAATTTTATCGACAAATCCATATTTTAACAATTACCTTTATTTTCATGCCTGCGGATATGCTGCTCTGTCTTTTCGACAAAGCAAACTCCCTTTCTTATCGTGAAAAACCTGTCCTTGCAGGGGTTATACCTTGCGCTGCGCTTATCCAGAAGCGACGCGGCGGTGTTTATCCTCAGCGCGGAGGGCTCTATACCGCCGCCCGAAAGAATAATGCGCACAGCCCTGCTGCGAATCGGCGGGGGTAACTCCGACAGCGCGGCGGCGTCCCAGCCCCTGCCCTTTTCCGCCCGCGAAAGCGCAAGCCGCGCCTGCTCCTCAAGGTAATCGCTGTCCTCGCGGAGAGAGGCGGTCATTCTTGTCATGCCGTCAAAAAGCGCGGTGTTGATTTTCAGCATTTCGGGGATAATCAGGTGGCGCACCTTGTTTCGGGTGTAGTCGTCCGAAAGGTTCGTCCTGTCGGTGACAAAGCCCTCGCCGAGCGCCGCGAGATAGTCCTCCACCTCCGCGCGGGTGCAGTAAATAAGCGGGCGGACGATATTCCCGCGGACGGGCGGAATGCCGCATAAGCCCTTCAGCCCCGTACCGCGCATTAAATTCAGCAGCACCGTTTCCGCGCAGTCGTTGCTGTTGTGCGCGGTGGCAAGGCGCGCGCCGTCGCCCAGCCGCGTC
>JBJFHP010000159.1:0-2367 GCA_051893715.1 Oscillospiraceae bacterium | reverse complement strand
AGGCAGTTCTCCCACGCTGTCGCCGCAGCATACATACTTCGTGTCGTCCTCCGTCATTTTTCCGCCCTTGGGGTTAAGGAGGATCATGTATTCGTAGCCGCGCCACTTTGCGGTAAGCTTGATGTTGTTGGTTACAATATCGTCGGGGGAGCACTTCGTCCCATCGGCATAATACCAGCCGAGGAACTCGTATGCGTCGCGCACGGGCGTTTCAAGAGCGCCTATTTTTGTTTCATATTTAACAGTGATCTTATCCTTGGAAACAGTGCCTTTGTTTGCGTTAAGGGTAACGGTGCAGGGATTGGGCTCCCAGACGGCGTAAACTTTAAGGTTGTTGTAGATTATCTTTGTCTTTTTTGTGATGTGAGCGCCTGTGCCGTCCGGCTTGCTGTTCCATTCAACGAAGGTGTAGCCCGTGCGATTAACGGAGGGGAAGCTGTCAATGGTTTCATTATATCCTACAAGGCACTTTTCGACCGTGCCCTTCCCGCCGTTTAAGTCAAAATCAACAACAAGGCTCTTGCCGTTCTGTATCCATGCGGCATACAGCTTGATGTCGGACTTGGGCATGATGTTGTCGGGGGTGTACAGATCGCCGCTGCCGTTTTCGCGCGTATACCAGCCTGCAAACTGATATCCGCTCTTTGTGGGCGTTGGCATTTCTCCGATCGCCGTGCCAAAGGAAACATCGATCGGGTCTGCGGAGGTTCCGCCCGTGGAATCAAAGGTGAGGGTATACTGCTTCGGGCACCACTTCGCATAAAGCGTTGTATCCTCGTAAACCTTGTCAAATACGAAATCCCAAGGCTCGCCTGTGCATTCGGGGTTCTTGTACCAGCCGAGGAAGTCGCAGTCTGTTTTTACGGGGGGCATAGGTTCGGAAACCATCTGTCCTTTCAGAGCGTAAAGCTTTGTTTCCCCTGAACCGCCGTTGGTATTGAATGTTACGGTTGAATGAGTGGATTTGGGATTGAAAACGGATACGTTATCCGCAACTGCCTGCAATGCATAATAATTCACCGTATCCATTACAGAAATAGTGTAAATTCCCTTTTGATTGATAAACAGGTGTGTGAAGTTATCATATTTGTTTTCGACCGTATTATCGCCGAAATAATAGGCGTTGCTTATGCCGGAGCAGTTTACAAACGCGCTTGATGGTCTGTATCCTTCGTATTTATATTTTTCTCCGGGGTACAGGGTGACGTTTTCGATATAATCACAGTTCTCAAATACCGCATATGCCAGCTCGACATCACTGCCGAATACAACGTCCGAAATGTCGGTGCAATTTTGAAATGCACAGGAGTCTATTTTCGTCATGGTCGCAGGCAGAACGACTTCCTGAAGCGAGGAACAGTTCAAAAATGCTTTCTCGTTTATTCTTCTCAGATAAGCGGAAAATCTGATATGCTCGATTTCTTCCTTGCCGGAAAAGGCGTACATTCCTATTTCAACGACCTTTCTTCCGTCAATGGAATCGGGGATATACACCTCGCTGTCGTTTCCGGTGTATTTTGTGATCGTTATCTCCGAGCCGTTGATTTGATACTCCAGCTCATTATAGCTGTATTCAGCCGCCGCCGCAGGTATAGTTACCGCGATACTCGTCAGCGCCGTGACGCCCGCCATAACGGCGCACAATATTTTTTTCATAGCATTTCCTCCCGTAAATTTTTGTTGGTTATTATTGCAAGCGCTTTCGCGTTTGTTGCTGTGGTTCTGACGGCTGTTATGATGAAAATGTCATGATACATGAAGCCGCGCTCATTATCATGCTCGGCAGAAGCCATACAATCGCAGGAATAAGGCAGCAAAGCGCCCTTTTCGGTCTTTTTGATTTGAAAAATACTATAGCGGGGATAATACCGAACGGTCCTATCAGGAATAATACCAGCAGCACCCAGCCAACGCTTGCTTTGTCGGGTATAACTTCATTTGCGCGGTTTGCGCGAGCTGCCTTCTTTTCTTCGTCACGGCGTATTTTGTCCTCTTTCCATTGCTTTTCTCTTTCCAGATCCCTTATTTTCTCCCTGACCTCGCGAAGCTTGGGGCTGACAACGTTTTCGGGTAAACCGTATATCTGATGATCAATCACCAGTCTTTCTTCCGTTTCTTTAAGGTCTGCCAGTAACTTTTCCTTGTCATAGGAAAACGGTATCTTGACAAATTGGTCTATGGTTTTAAGAATAAAGTTGTCCAAATTTGCCGCAAATGCAGGGTCGAGGAGGATGACTGCGTTTTTGATATCCTTGTTTTCATAAAAATTAAATCGAATAATTTGTTCGAAAACAAATATGCCCATAAAGTAGGGATCAAGACAGATAAGGTCTATTACATAATCCTTGTACACGTCCTCGGCAGGGT
>JBJFHP010000158.1:4783-9412 GCA_051893715.1 Oscillospiraceae bacterium | reverse complement strand
CGCAAACAGCGCAAATGACGCAAACAAGGTTTACAACATCGGCATCTGCCAGCTCGTTGAGCACCCCGCTCTTGACGCCGCAACAGAGGGCTTCAAGGCTGCTCTCACCGAAAAGCTCGGCGAGAAGGTAAAGTTTGACGAGCAGAACGCTCAGGGCGAGTCCACAAACTGCACCACTATCTGCACAGGCTTCGTTGCGGCAAAGACAGACATGATCTTTGCAAACGCTACCCCCGCGCTTCAGGCGGCTGCTTCCGCGACAAGCACTATCCCGATCGTCGGCACATCTATCACAGACTATGCGACTGCTCTTGACATTGGCGACTGGAACGGCAAGACAGGCATGAACGTTACCGGTACGTCCGACCTCGCTCCTATCGGCGAGCAGGAGGATATGCTGGTCGAGATGTTCCCCGACGCAAAGACTGTCGGCATCATCTACTGCTCCGCAGAGGCTAACTCCAAGTATCAGGCTAACCTCTTCAGCGAGGCTCTTAAAGCAGACGGCATTGAGTGCAAGGAATACTCCGCGGCTGACACCAACGAGATAAGAACCGTTGTTACCACCGCTGTTGCGGAATGCGACGTTCTTTATATCCCCACCGATAACACCATGGCTTCCAACACCGAGGTAATCAAGAACGCGGCAGTTCCCGCAGGCGTTCCGATCATCGCGGGCGAAGAGGGTATCTGCACAGGCTGCGGCGTTGCTACTCTTTCCATCAGCTACTATGATATCGGCTACACAGCGGGCGAGATGGCATACGAGATCCTCGTAAACGGCGCTGACCCCGCTTCCATGGATATCAAGTTCGCTCCGCAGGTAACCAAGGAGTACAATGCAGAGATCTGCACAGAGCTCGGCATCACACCTCCCGAGGGCTATGTAGCTATCGGCGGCTGATACTGAGGAACATACGGCAAAGTTATTATTTATGCGGCAGCGGGGTGCAGAGCATATCTGCTCCCCGTCTGCAATATTCGGCTTTGGCAATCAATAACGATCAGGAATGGAGTAAAACCGAAAATGACTCAGATCCAGACTTTTTTCAACGCGCTTCCGGGCGATATGACTCAGGGACTTATCTGGGGTCTTCTCGCTATCGGAGTGTACATAACCTACAAGGTCATCGACGTTGCCGACCTTACGGTAGACGGAACGCTGGCGTTCGGCGGCGCTGTGCTGGTGGTGCTCGTCCGCGCGGGCTGCCCTGTCGGAATCGCGCTTGTCGGCTCGTTTGTTGCGGGCTGTCTTGCGGGACTTATAACGGGAATGCTGCATACAGCTCTCGGAATACCGGCTATCCTTGCGGGTATACTGACTCAGATATCGCTTTACTCCGTTAATGTTCAGATACTCAGCGGCTCCAACCTTGCGCTGAGCTCAAGGAATTTCGCCCTGATGGTGTCCTCGGGAGAGATAACCTCCTCGCTTCTCGTTGTCATTCTGTTCAACGCGGCGATAATCGCGGCGCTCTACTGGTTCTTCGGAACGGAATACGGCATGACGCTCCGCGCAACGGGCTGCAATAAGAACATGGCGAGAGCGCAGGGTATCAACACCAAGAGCGCTACCGTCGTTGCGCTGGTACTTTCCAACGGTATCGTCGGTGTTGCGGGAGGACTTCTTTCGCAGTTCGAGGGCAACGCGGACGTCAACAAGGGACGCGGCGCTATCGTTATCGGACTTGCCGCTGTTATCATCGGCGAGGTGCTCGGCGAGCTTATTTTCAGGAAGAAGTTCAACTTTGTGCTCAAGCTCTCGTTCACGGCGATCGGTGCTATCATTTACTTTGTTGTTATGCGTATCGTTCTTGTCATGGGTCTGCCCTCGCACTGGACAAAGGCGCTTTCCGCAGTCATTGTCGCTCTGTTCCTCGGCATTCCTTTCCTGCAGAACACTGCAAAGAGCTCGTTCAGACGGGCGGGCAAGAACAGCCGTGCGGCACAGGACGATAAGGAGGTCGTATAATGTTAGAGCTTCATGACATCAGAAAAACCTTCAACCGCGGCACGATAAACGAAAAGAAGGCGCTCAACGGCGTTACCATAACCCTTGACGAGGGGGATTTCGTTACGATAATCGGCGGAAACGGCGCTGGAAAATCCACGACGCTCAACGCTGTCGCGGGAGTATGGCCTGTTGACGCGGGCTCTGTCGTTATCAACGGCGAGGACGTCACCGGACTTTCCGAGCACAAGCGCGCAAAGCTTATCGGACGAGTGTTTCAGGACCCCATGACCGGCACTGCCGCGACAATGGAGATACAGGAAAACCTCGCGCTTGCCGCGCGCAGGGGACAGCGCCGAGGGCTGGGCTGGGGCATTTCCCGCAAGGAGCGCGCGGAGTATCACGAGCTGCTTAAAATGCTTGACCTTGGTCTTGAGGACAGAATGACCTCAAAGGTAGGACTGCTTTCGGGCGGTCAGCGACAGGCGCTCACGCTTCTTATGGCGACCCTTAAAAAGCCCGACATACTTCTTCTTGACGAGCACACCGCCGCGCTTGACCCGAAAACCGCCGCAAAGGTGCTTGAGCTTTCGGACAAAATAATCGCGGAGAACCACCTCACCGCTATGATGGTAACTCACAACATGGCGGACGCGATAAAGCACGGCAACCGCCTTATCATGATGAACGACGGACGGATAATTTACGACGTCAAGGGCGAGGAAAAGAAGAACCTCACCGTTGACGACCTGCTCCGCAAGTTCGAGGAGGTAAGCGGCTCCAAGCTCAACAACGACAGAATGCTGCTTGCCAAGGATTGATTTGACATAAAAATAACACCTGTACAACGCCGTACAGGTGTTATTGTTTTAAAATGCTTTCAGAACCCGAAAAGCTGCTTTTCGAACCTCTCGAACGCGTATTCCATCGCGTCAAGGCTGTCGATATTCGAGGTCCCGTTGTCAAGCCTTACGTCCTTGTGGATATCGCGCTCGTCCCATACCGCGCCGCGCAGCGCTTCGATTACATGGGGGCAGTCCTCCGAAACGTAAAATCTGCCCGCCGAAATCAGTCGGTTGAGCATATTTATTCGGGTGTTTATCGGGCGCTTGAGCGCGTTTTTGACCTCCAGCTTGACCGCGCGGCGGAAGCTTTTGACAAGAAGCTGCTCCGCGCTGTCGCAGAACGCGCAGGACAGCGTGGGAAAGCGCTCCCGCTCCCGCGCGGTATATTCCGAAAACGCGGAGATAAGGCTCTCGGCAGAGCGGTTGCGGCTGTCGTAGTATTCCGAGAGCACATACATATTTCTGAATCCCGCGTCAAATCCGACGTGGACGAATGCGCTCGCGCTGCCGTTTCCGCCGTAATCAACGCCGATTACCGAGCGTATGAGCCTGTTTTCGGCGAGCCGCGCCGCGAGCGCCTGCGAGGAGATAATGTTCTCCGCGGAAAATCCCTCGTACACCCTGCCCTCTGCCGCGACCCATTTTCCGAGGATAAAGCGGTCGTAAAACACTCCGCAGAACTCCGATTTCAGTGTGTCCACATATTCCCGAGGGAGGAATATGTTGTCGTCGAGCGTGAATTTCAGCGACAGCAGGTCAATCCCGCCGTTGTCGAGGTAGTCCCGCTTGACCCAGTGGGAGGGATTGTCGGGGTTAGTCGTTGCGAAAAGCTTCGCGCCGGGCTCGGACAAACGCGAAAGCAGCATTACGAAGAAATCCTCGCCGAACAGCGTCAGCTCGTCGCAGTACGCCCCGCGCAGCGTCATGCCGCGTATCTTGCCCTCGGACTGCGCGTTCGCCGCGCCCTCGAGGTAGATCCTCCGCCCGAAAAGCCGCGCTTCCTTTTTGGTCAGGCTGTATGAAAAGCTCTTTCCGAACAGCCCGCACATTGGCTCAAGCACGTTTCTTTTCAGTGTGGTAAGTGTTTTTCCCGCCATAAGATACGCGCTTTCGGCGGGCGAGCCCGCGACCCAGAACCCCCACATTATCATTGAAATATATGTTTTTCCGCTGCGGACGCTGCCCTCGAAAATGTTAAGGCGGCGCAGCTTCCCTTTTTTGAGCAGCGAAAGCGCCTGCTGCTGCTTCGGCGACAGCTTCACGGGTCATCGCCTCCGTCCATGTCGGAATATTCGCCGATAAGCTGCACAAGCTCCGCAGTGCCGTTGTCGCCGCTGTTTTCCTCGAGCATTTCAAAAACAAGCTTGAAAACCTTGGCGAGCTTTTCAAGATCCTTTTCCGCAAGCGCCGAAATAAGCTCGGGGTCAACAAGCTTCTGCGCGAACATCTCGCCGAATTTGATAAAGCTGCGGTTGTGCTTTCCGAAGAAATCCGCAGCCGTCATTTTTTTTGCCATAAAATAAGCTCCTTTCCGGGTGCATTTGCCCCGTATTATCATATCAGCACGGGGACTGCATTTTACTGCAAGAACGTGCATATAAATGATAAAAAACAAATTCGGAGGTTATTTTTATGGACGATATGAAACGACTTATCGAGAAATACAAGCGTGAGCTCATGGAGTACAGCAGGGCGGCTGCGCCCGAGAAGGGGCTTGACTTTCCCGAAATGCTGCATGAAACGGACGAGCAGCCCGAGCCGGAAATGACTGTGACCGCGCCCGAGCCCGAAACGGGAATTGTCCCCGAAACATCGCAGGAGCAGTTACCGCCG
>JBJFHP010000158.1:0-4683 GCA_051893715.1 Oscillospiraceae bacterium | reverse complement strand
AGCCCGCCGAAACCGCCGATATTCCCGCCGAAACCGCCGAAAGCTCCGAGCGCAAAAGTTCCTCCCCGAAAATAATCGGCTATGTCAGCGGCGAAAATGCGGGCAGCGCTCTTCCCGAGAGCTTCAGCCGCCTCTTTTCCGATCTGATGACCGATGAAAAGGAGGAGCTCCCGCCCGACGGTGGGGAAACGGTTTACGACCGATTTGCGGGCGGAAACGAGGAGCTGCAATACGAGGACATATCGCCCGCGCCCGAGCAGCAAGCCGCGCAGACGCGCACGCCGCAGCGCGGCACTGTCCCCTCGATAGAGGACACGCAGGCAAGGATAACCGCCGAAAGCGAGCCTGCGGGGAACGACGAGGTTATTGCTCCTGTCGAGCTTGGGGACAACGCGCGTATCGAGCAGCGGCAGGAATTTGTCGAGCCGCAGAGCGTTGCTCCCGAGGTTGCGGAGCGGCTGCCAGACCGCCCGATAAGCGGGCGTGACATTGACGAGCAGCTTGCGCGGCGCACCTTCGAGGTCGGCAGCACTCCGAGCAACGACCGCGGAGATATTGCCTCGGAGGGGAGCGGTCAGGGGAGCGGCAGGCAGCCGGTCATTTACAACGAGCGCGAATACGAGAGCTACGAGGACTTTGAAAGCACCAACAGGCAGCGCGGTCTGATAAGCTTTCGCGTTTACACCGCGCGCGGCGCGCTGCCGATAAAGGGCGCTGAATGCACCGTCACGAAAACCATTGCGGGCGAGCCGTATGTTATTTTCACGCAGTTCACCGACGAGAGCGGAAGCACGCCTGTAATGCCGCTTCCCGCGCCGTCGCGCAGCCTTTCGCAGTCGCCCGATAACATCATAATGCCGTATGCGCTGTACGACGCGACGGTCAGGGCGGAGGGCTATTCCACCGTGGAGCTTTCAAGCATACCGATATTCGACGGGGTGACTTCGATACAGCGCGTTGCGATGATACCCGCGAACAGCGGCGCGGGCGAGGAAACGGAGGTATCCGATGGCTGACATTAACCGACCCTACATTCCCGAAACCATTGTTGTGCACCTCGGACCGCCCGATTCGGACGCGCAGAATGTTTCGCTGTCTTTTCCCGATTACATAAAGAACGTTGCCTCGAGCGAGATATTCCCGACATGGCCGGAGGCGGCGCTGCGGGCGAATATTTACGCGCAGATATCCTTTGCGCTCAACCGCGTTTACACCGAATGGTACCGCAGCCGCGGCTATGATTTCGACATCACCTCGTCCACGCAGTACGATCAGGCTTTCTTTTACGGCAGGGACATTTTCGAGAATATAAGTCAAATCGTTGACGAGATATTCAACAACTACGTTGTCCGCCGCGGGAGCATTGAGCCGCTGTTCACGCAGTTCTGCAACGGCACGACGGTCACCTGCGAGGGGCTTTCGCAATGGGGAACGGTAACGCTTGCCAACCGCGGGCTGACGCCGTATGAAATGCTTCAATACTACTACGGCGAGGACATCGACATCGTGCGCAACGCGCCGATATCCTCTTATATCCCGAGCTACCCGGGCACGCCGTTCGGGTTCGGCTCCCGCGCAAGCGAGGTGCGGACTATTCAGCTCGAGCTCAACCGTATCGGGAGGAATTACCCCGCGATACCGAAGATAACGCCCGTTAACGGGGTTTACGGCGAGAGCACGGTGGAGGCGGTGCGCGTTTTTCAGGGGATATTCGACCTGCCGCAGACGGGGATAATCGACAAGGCGACATGGTACAGGATAAAATATATATTCGTGGCGGTGAAAGGGCTTGCGGAGCTTGGCTCCGAGGGACTTACCCCCGAGGAAGCGGAGAACGTATTCGGCACGGAGCTGAAGCTGGGCGACTACGGCGACAGCGTGCGGGCGCTGCAATATTATCTCAACGTCATCGCGTATTTCAACCCCGAGATACCGTCGGGGGAAATTAACGGGGTGTTCAACTCTGCGGTTCGGGATCAGGTCATCGCTCTTGAGCAGTTTTACGGGCTTACTCCCGACGGGATAGTCGACTTCCGCACATGGCAGCTCATACGCAATATCTACGATGATATTCTCAAGGATCTTCCCGAGAATTTCGAGGGCGGGCGCGCCTCGCTGTATCCCGGGTTCACGCTCACGCCCGGAATGCGCAACGACAGCGTAAAGGAGTTTCAGACCTACCTTAACGTTGTCGGGCAGAACATCGGGGATATTCCCGTCGTTGAACCGACAGGCTATTTCGGCCCCGAAACGGAGCGCGCCGTGCTGCGCTTTCAGGAGCTTTACGGGCTTGAGCCGCTTGGCTACGTCGGACCAAATACATGGGACGCTGTTGCGCGGGAATATAATTATATCCGCTTTGGATCGGCGAGGCGGGGTACCCCCGCTGTCAATCCGGCTATAGGTGAGTGAATGGGGGGCTTGTTTTCACACGAAGGCGGGGGTATTCAAACAAGGGGTGCAAACAGGGGTATTTTTAAAAAAATACCACAAATGGCTTAACCATGCGGCTTAAGAATTTTTGGGGATAAAGGTGGGAGTCTTTGCGGCAAGCTTTGGAAAACATTGCCCGCGCTGCCCAAACATAATTGGTGAAATGCCCGGGAAGCTAATGCTTTTCGGGCATCAGTCTGTTTGTTTTGGCTGTTATTTCCATGTTAATGTCGGAATTTATCCTTGATTTTACGGCAAAATAATAAGACAAATACATGGAAAAGGAGTTTTACCGTGAATATATCAAACAGTGAATACGGCGAGCTGGCGAAAAGGCATTCGCCCCCGTCGTCAATGTACAAGACTATCCCAATGGCGTTCGTAATCGGCGGGGGAATTTGCACCCTCGGCGAGGCGCTGCTCAACCTTTATGAATATTCAGGGCTCGGGAAAACCAACGCGGGCGCGCTCACCTCAATGACGCTTATCTTCCTCAGCGCGCTGTTTACGGGGCTGAAGCTGTATGACAGGCTCGCGCAGTGCGGCGGCGCGGGAACGCTTGTCCCGATAACGGGCTTTGCGAACGCTATGGTATCGCCCGCGCTTGATTTCAAATCGGAGGGCTTTATCCTCGGGCTCGGCGCGAAAATGTTCTCAATAGCGGGTCCCGTTATCGTGTACGGCATATCCGCGTCGGTGCTTTATGGTATTATTTATTATATCGTGATACTTTTTATGGGGGGATTGTGATGGCTCTCTGCGAGGGGAAAACGTTCAAATACAGCAACGCTTCCGTATTGTCCTACGCTGCCGTTGTCGGAAAGGCGGAGAGCGACGGACCTTACGGCGATGAATTTGACGAGGTGATTGAGGACAACAAGGGCAGCGCGCAGACATGGGAGCAGGCGGAGGCGCTGTTTCAGCAGAAGGCGCTCGGTCATGCGATGGACAAGGCGGGGCTTATCCCTGCGAAGATGGATCTTGTGCTTGCGGGCGACCTGCTCAACCAGTGCACGGGCTCGTCCTACGGGCTGAAGGATTACTATATTCCTTTTTTGGGAATATACGGCGCTTGTTCCTCCTTTGCGGAGGGGCTGCTTCTCGCGGGGGCTTTGGTCAACGCGGGGTACGTTGAGAACGCGGCGGCGGTCACCTCGTCGCATTATTCCTCGGCGGAGCGGCAGTTTCGTTTCCCGCTGAATTACGGCGGGGTGAGGACGCCTACGGCGCAGTGGACAGCAACGGCGGCGGGCGCGGCGATAGTAAGCTCTATCCCCAAAGCGCCCTATATCCGCGCGGCGACGATAGGCAAAATTCAGGACATGGGGATAAAGGATCTCAATAATATGGGTGCGGCGATGGCGGGCGCGGCTTACGACACGATAAGCAGGCACTTCCGCCACATGGGAACACACCCCGAGAGCTATGACCTCATAATAACGGGCGACCTCGGTCAGGTCGGCAGCGAAATGCTGTACGAGCTTTTCCGCCGCGACGGTGTATCAATCGAGAGCCGCCACAAGGACTGCGGGCTTATGCTGTTTGACCGCGAGAAGCAGGACGTGCACGCGGGCGGCTCGGGATGCGGGTGCTCGGCGAGCATTATGTGCGGGCATTTCCTGAAAAGCGTCGAGAGCGGCGAGCTCGGGCGGATACTGTTCTGTGCAACGGGCGCGCTGATGTCCCCGACAATGGTACAGCAGGGCGGGACGATACCCGGGATAGCGCACGCGGTGGAAATAACTTCAAAATAGGAGGTCTGTATGGATACTTTAATGGAATATGTATGGGCGTTTCTTGTAGGAGGGGCGCTGTGCGCGGTGGGGCAGGTGCTCATTGACCTGACGAAGCTTACCCCCGCGAGAATACTGACCTCGTATGTTGTGGCGGGGGTAATACTCGGCGCGGTCGGGCTGTATGAGCCGCTGGTCGATTTTGCGGGCGGCGGCGCTACGGTGCCGCTGACGGGGTTCGGTTATCTGCTGTCTAAGGGAGTAAAGGAAGCCGTGCTTGAAAAGGGGCTTATCGGCGCGTTTACGGGGGGATTTACCTCCGCGGCGGCGGGGATAACGGCTGCGATATTCTTCGGGCTTATCGCGGCGCTTATTTTCAAGAGCGGGAGCAAGATCAACGAATAGCAAGGGTGCAGCCGGCAATTGTGCGGTGCTGCCCGAAAAATCCCGCCGCGTAAAGACACACGGCGGGAGTCTTTTCGAAAAAATGAATATTGAATAATGAATAACGAAGAAT
>JBJFHP010000157.1:0-2386 GCA_051893715.1 Oscillospiraceae bacterium | reverse complement strand
ACCCTTATTCCGAAAATTATACGGCAAGAATTTCCGCCATTTCTTTCATCAGAGCCCTGACATTTATCGGCTTTGCGATATGCCCGTTCATGCCGGAGCGGTACGCCTCTCGCTTGTCCTCTTCAAAAGCATTCGCTGTCATGGCGAGGATAGGTATCCCTGCCTTCTGTTTGTCCTGCAATGCCCGAATTGCGCGGGCGGCTTCGTACCCGTTCATGTTCGGCATCTGAATGTCCATAAGAACAAGGTCATATTGACCCGCAGGCGCATTTTCAAGCATATCCACACAGATCCGCCCGTCCGGAGCGCGGTCGATAACAAAACCGACTTCCTTGAGGATCTCCATCGCTATCTCCGCGTTCAGGTCGTTATCCTCCGCAAGAAGTATACGCTTGCCGTTGAACAGCGTCGGGTCAAGCTCGACGTCGGGGTGCAAGGTAAGTGCCGATTTTTGGGCAATTCTGTGCGGAAGCGTTACGATCACAGTCGTTCCGACGTCTTTTTCGCTCTTTATTTCGATCGTTCCCTCCATGACCTCGACAAGCCGCTTGACTATCGGCATACCAAGCCCCGTGCCCTCGATCTTGTTGTCGGTGGTATTGTGCTCCCTTGAAAATTCCTCAAAGATGTGCGGCAGGAAATCCTCGCTCATTCCGATACCCGTGTCGGTGATCGTTGTCCTGTACAGCGCATAGCCCTCCCGCTCGGACGGTATTTCCTCAAGCAGCATATTGACCCTGCCGCCCTTATCGGTGTATTTGTAGGCGTTTGACAGAATGTTCAGGAATACCTCTCTCAGCTTTATCGGGTCGCAGTACACATAGTGATTTGTGACAGCTATCTGTCTTGTGAACTCTATGTTTTTCTGAACCATCATCTCGTGGAAAACGGAATAAAGCGTATCGTTGAACTGTTCCGCGCTCCATACGCTTTCGTCCATCTCAAGCGTGCCCTTTTCTATCCTTGCCATCTCAAGGACATTGTTGATTATGGAAAGCAGGACGGAGCTTGCGTCCTCGATTTTCCGGAGATAATCCGCTCTCTTATCGGGCTCATCCTGATGCTTTTCAAGGAGATCCCTGAACCCGATTATGGCGTTCATCGGAGTGCGGATATCATGGGACATATTGAACAGAAAGGCGGTTTTTGCGCTGTTGGCTCTTTCGGCTTCAATTCTCGCTTCTTCGATCCTTTTGTTCTGTTTTTCTTCTCTTAGCTTTTCCTCGTGAATAGTGCGCGACGCCACAAAAAGCGTCCCTATCTTTCCGTCCGCGTCCCTGTCACCCGCGATCATATACAGCTGACACCACCCCGCTGTTGTCCCGATATATTCGCAGGTGATAACGTCCGTGCCGCGCATTCGCTCGTTAATGGTGGACAGGTCGACAAACCGGCGTAAACTATCCGCCGTTTCCGCGCTGACTATTTTGTCGCATATCAGATAAAGCGCTTCCTGCGCTTTGCCCGAGGTACCGATAATGTTTCTTACGGACGGAATGCTGCTTATCTCGACATAGGTGTCTTTTTTAACGTCAACATAAAAGGAAGCGAAATACACCTTGCTCATGGATTGTATCTGGGCAATTCTGCTGCTCAGCTCCTCGTTTATCTCCTTTGTTTTTTCAATTTGCGCTTCCTGCTCTGCTCCAAGCTTTTCAAGCCGTGCGTTGAGAGCCTTGATCTCCTCGAGCTGTTCCTCTATCTCGCGCTTCTGCCGTTCCTCTGCTGTGATATCCCGTGTATAGGCAAATCCGACGATCTCTTTTGTCACCTCGTCGCGCGTCATGATGATGTTCTGCAAAATGTATGTATCTTCTCCCGCGGCATCTTTTATCCAGTAGCGCAGGGAAATTTCCGACTCGCCGCTTTCAAAGCTTTTTTTAAGGTTTTCGGGGGAAAAGGTTTCCCTGTATGATCGGATAAATTCGGGGAAAACCATGCCCGCAAGGAACTCGTAATACGCCGAATATTTCTTTTCGGTGTTATCGGGCTGTTCGACGCAGTGCGCCTTGTCAAGGTATATCTTGCTGTCATAGATGAGATCCCTGTCCGCGTTAAATTCATACCATGACATTGCGGTCTGAACAAGCGCCGTTTTCAGGTTGCTTTTCTGCCTTTCGGAAATGCTCAGCAGAACATTCTCGCTGCGTTCTACGGAAATAAACGCATATACAATGATGATCGCGATCTGGAACGCGACGGAGGTACACGGTACCGTAACGAAGAAAACCTGAAAACAATCAAACGCCATCGGAACGAGTGCAAACAATGTTATGATCGCACACTTTTTCCGCTCGCTTTTTTCTTTTGCCCTGAAGAACCTGATGACCGACCATACAAAAATAACGATAAGATAACCCGTCGTTCCTATCCGCTCAATTGCGTA
>JBJFHP010000156.1:0-9486 GCA_051893715.1 Oscillospiraceae bacterium | reverse complement strand
TGACGAAAAATCTGCGGCGCAATCGAACGACAATAATTATGCGGTGTTGCCTTAATAAATTGAGCCCCTGCTATCCACAGGGGCTCAATTTATATCGTAATACGCCGCGCTTTACGGCATTTCAAGCTCTGCGGCGGCATTTTTTATCCCGTTCGGGTCGCCCGCGCGGATATTCATGAGCATGAACCTCCCGCTTACATTTTCGGGCTTTTTGCCGCTGAAATTGACATAAGCAAGTATCACCGGCATACCGAACCTTTCTGCGGCGGTATCCGCGTAGGATATCGTTTCCTCGGCAAGCTCGGACGTGACGAGGAAAAGCACCGTCACATCGTTAAGGTCGCAGGAGCGGATAAGCTCGGAAAAGGCGCACACGCCCATTTTTGCGGGAATGACCGCCATCATTCTGTAAAACCGCTCGAAATCGGCGGGGCTGTCAATATCCCCGTATACGTCCGTATCGGCAGCGCCAAAGCGGACGCGCGTTTTAACCCCGCTCTTTCCCGTGCTTAACGCAAACGCGACAGCCGTTTCTATGATACCGTCCGCCCTTGCGGTCACGTCGGCATTTTCGGGGAAATTATAGTCGCAGAGGATAAGCGCGTGCCTGTCGTTTATCTCGTCAAACTGCTTTATCATCAGCTCGTCGGTCTTTGCGGTGAGCTTCCAATGGATAAGCTGAAGGATATCTCCCTCGACATAGCTGCGGACGTGCGAAAACTCGTCCTTTTCGCCGCGCATAGGACTTGACGAGGGGTTATTCTCCGCACCCGATGTATCCGCTATTTCCCCCAGGGATATCCTCCGCGGGAAAAATACCACATTCAGTTTCCTGTCAAGCCTGCGCGACAGACGGATAAGCCGCAGCGGGTCGCACACCGTCACACGGTCTATCGAGCAGGTGTAGCTGCCGCGGAAAGCGTGCATACAGGTGATGACAAGCCTGCTCCTCCCGAACGGGCAAAGCGACGCGTACACCCGCTTCCCCGACATCTTCCCCGAAGCCGCGTCGGGCAGCACGCAGGAGATCTCCACGGGAACAAAAGGCAGCACCGAACGGTTCACCGCCCATATGCCGATATCGAACTTCCTGTTCTTTTCGCATTCCTTGTATTTCTCGGTAAATTCCGCTTTTACAAACAGCAGGCTTAACGCCGTCAGCAGCAGCGCCGCGAACGGATACGCCGCCGTTGTCGCAAGCAGCACGGCGGAAATGCGGCTTTTGTATGCCATAGAGAATATCAGGCAGCCGACAAGTATGATGATGTAAATTATCCTGTTTTTCCGCATGGCGTTCAGCGGTGCTTTACCGGCGGCGTTACCGAAGCGACAACGTCCTCAAGAACGGAAGCGGCGGTGCGGCGGTTGAGCCTGCTCTCCTGCCTTAACACCAGCCTGTGCGAGAATACGGGCAGCATCATGCGGACAATATCCTCGGGGACAACGTAATCCCTGCCGTTCAGATATGCGAACGCGCGTGACGCCTGCATTATCGCGAGCGACGCGCGCGGGCTCACGCCGAGCGCCACGGCGGGGTGTTCCCTTGTCGCCGCCGCAAGCTTCGCGGTGTATTTGCAAAGGCTCTCCGCAAAAATAACATGGGTAACATCTTCGATACAGCTGCGCAGCTGATCCTCGGTCATGACCTGCCTTACCTCGCAGGCAGGATCGCCGTCCAGCCTGTCCATAAGTATCTGCGCTTCCTCCTCGGGGGTAGGATAGCCCATGCTTATTTTCGCCATGAAACGGTCAAGCTGCGCCTCGGGCAGCGGGAATGTCCCGACATAGCCCTGTGAATTCTGCGTCGCAATGACCATGAACGGCGACGGCAGGCGGTGCACCGTGCCGTCGACGGTGACGCGCTTTTCCTCCATTGCCTCAAGCAGCGCGGACTGCGTTTTCGGGGAGGTTCGGTTTATCTCGTCCGCAAGGAGAATGTTCGTCATCGCAAGACCCGCGCGGTACTCGAACCGGTTGTCCTCCTTGTTGAACATCGTGAAGCCCGTGATATCCGAAGCCATTACGTCGGGCGTGAACTGCGCGCGGCGGAAATCCAGCCCGGTCGCTTTTCCGAGCGCCATCGCGAGCGTCGTCTTTCCGACGCCGGGAACGTCCTCGATAAGCACGTGCCCCTGCGCGAGAAGCACGGTGAGTATCATACGGACAGCCTCTTTCTTGCCTTTTATAACGCGGGATATCTCTGCCGCAAGCTCTGATGTAAGATGTTGATTTTCAAATAATTCCGACATTATACAAGCCTTTCTGTCTGATGTTTGATAAGTTTATTATAGCACAAGTTGTTGATAAATACAATATGTTTTGAGTGTTAAGATGTTTTTCTGTTGTTATATCTGAACATTGCGAACGCGGCGGCGATTATTATTGCATAGCCGATAAAGCTCCACATATCGGGCACCTGACCCATAACGATAAATCCAAGCACCGCCGCAAAGATGACCTGCGAATAATCGTATATCGACACCTCTTTCGCGGGGGCAAAGGAGTATGCCGTTGTTATGGAAAACTGCGCGACTGCCGCGCTGACGCCCGCGCCGACGAGGAACAGCAGCTGCTGCCATGTCATGGGGAAATAATCGAACAGCACGACGGGAAGCGCCGCAAGCGTCGAAAACGCCGAGAAGAAGAATACGATGTAATAGCTCTTTACGCCCTTTCCCGTTATCCTGCGGACGAATGTGTACGCAAGTCCCGCGCAGACGCCGCCGATAAAGCCCGAAGCCGACGGGATAAGCTCGGCGTTCCGGAAAGTCGGCTTGATGACGAAAAGCGCTCCCGCAAACGCGGCGAGAATTATCGCCCACTGAACCTTGTCTGCCTTTTCCTTTAGCAGGAACGTTGAGAAAATTATCGCAAAAAAGGGGGACATCTTGTTCAGCAGCGAGGCGTCGGAGATATTGAGCCGCGATATCGCGTAGAAGTTGCAGATAACTCCCGCATAACCGAACGCCGAACGCAGGAAAAGATCCATTCGCGCGCCTTTCGGCGGTATTATGCTGCACCTGTTCTTTATCATCGCGCCGCAGGCTATGACAAGCGCGAAAAGGTTGCGGAAAAATGTTTTCTGTATAGTCGGGACATCGCCCGCCAGCGACACGAAAAGGTTCATCAGCGAGAAAAACAGCGCCGACGAAAGTATGCAGAGTATCGCCCTGCAAAGCTTTTTTGAATGCTCCGTTTTAGCCGTTTTAGCCGTTTTAGCCGATTTAGCCGCGTTATCCATCGTCATCACCGTCCAGCAGCTTTATATACAGCGGCAGAGCCTGCTCGAAATTCACGCCGTAATCCCGCCGCAGCGGGTCGGCTACCGTCCTTCTTACCGCCTCGTAGGTAAATCTGACAGCGGTCGAAACGGCTGCCGCGAAATCCTGCCCGCGCATTATCGCGCCAAGCAGCGCGGAAGCGAAAAGGTCGCCCGTGCCGCTGCATGAGAGATCCTCCCTCGGCGTAAATTCGCCGCAGAAGCCGCTCCCGTCATAGCCCATCGCGCCCGTTTCACCCGCCTTGCCGAGCGCTCCCGTGATCACCGCCCGCGACGGACCGAGCGCAACGAGCCCGCGCAGCAGCTCCCGTAGGTCGTTTGGGGACGGGGAGGGGTCGTATTCCCGCCCTGTCAGCAGGTATGCCTCGGTGAGATTGGGCACGATTATGTCCGCCTTTGCGCACAGGCGGCGCATTTTTTCGGCGTAATCGGGCGTTATCGCGGGGTAAAGCCTGCCGTTGTCGCCCATAACGGGATCGACGAATATCAGGGTATCCTCTCCCCGAAGCGTGTCAATAAGCTCCGAGATAATATCCATCTGCCCCGAATTTGCGATATAGCCCGTATAAACCGCGTCAAAGCTTACGCCAAGCCTTTTCAGCTGCGCCGCTATCGGCTCGAGCTCGTCGGTAAGATCGCGGATATAAAACGAGCTGAAGCCCGTGTGATTTGAAAGCAGCGCGGTCGGTATCCCGCAGCACTCCACGCCCGCGGCGGAAATAACGGGAAGCGCCGCCGCAAGCGAACATTTGCCCACACAGGAAAGGTCCTGTATGGTCGCTATTCTTTTCATCAATAAATTTCCTCAACTTCTGCGGCAGTCGCCAAGACAGCGCACCAATTCCCGCGCTAGCCGCGGTATCTCTATGGGCTTCGCGATATGACCGCTCATTCCCGCCTCGTCCGCCGCCTTTATGTCGTCCATGAAAGCGTTCGCCGTCATTGCGATTATGGGCACCTCCGCCGCGTCGGGACGGTCAAGCGCGCGAATAGCGCGCGTCGCCTCGTAGCCGTCCATTTCGGGCATCTGAATGTCCATGAAGATAAGCGAATAATGACCCGCCGCCGACTCGCTGAACTTTCTGACCGCTTCTTTGCCGTTTTGGGCAAATTCCACCCTTAACCCCGCTTCCTCGAGAAATTCCGCCGCTATTTCCGCGTTGAACTGAAGATCCTCCGCAAGCAGAACGATCTTCCCGCCGAAATCATAATCCGACATACGAACGTCCTTCGGCTCTTCAAGCTCTATCTCGCCGATATAGTTCGCGGTGTGGTTCTCGCTTCTGCGCAGGCAGACGGTTATCTCAAAGGCAGAGCCTTTTCCCTCCTCGCTGATGACGTTTATCCCGCCGTTCATCATGCGCGCTATATTCTGCGCTATCGCCATTCCGAGCCCCGTGCCCTGCACCTTGCTCACCCTGTGGTCGTCGGCGCGCGCAAACGGATCGAATATGCGGCTCACAAATTCCTCCGACATTCCTATGCCGTTGTCGGCGACAGTGAACATATAACGGCAGATGTCCTGCCTGTCGGGTTCGAGCTCAACGGCGGAAAAGCTTATCTCGCCGCCCTCGGGGGTGTATTTCACCGCGTTTCCTATTACATTTATCAGCAGCTGGCGCAGCTTGGTAACATCGCCCTCGACATAATCGTGCATTTTGGCAATGCTTACCGAAAGGTGATGGCGCTTATTCTCAACAAGCGGCATTATCATGTTTATGGTGTCGTTAAGGAAGCCGCTCAGCCTGAATTCCTCATACGAAAGCGTGCTCTTGCCGCTCTCTATCGCGCTGAGATCCAGCACGTTGTTTATTATCTCAAGCAGATGATGTCCCGCGTAGTCTATCTTTTTAAGGCAGTCGTCAACGCGTTCCTTGTCATCGGAATGTTCCCTCGCTATCGCCGACATTCCCAGAATGGAATTGAGCGGCGTGCGGATATCGTGGCTCATCTGCGACATGAACATGGTTTTTGCATTATTCGCGCTGCGCGCCTGATTGAACGCGTCGCGCAGCGCCTGCTCGATTCGCTTGTTTTCGTTGCGTTCGTCGGTGACGTTGCGGATAGTGGAAAGTCCCCATATTTCGTTGGTATTAAAATCCTTCGTCAGAATGACAGCCTCGCGGAATATCCCCGTTTTGCCGCCGATCTGAAATTCGTATTCGGTGTCAAAGGTGTACCGCTTGCTCCCGAACATATCGATAAGCGTTTCGGTGCAGTAGGTCTTGCGGAACATCTCCGCTTCCTGCTGTACGCTGATGTAGGCGCTTTTGCGGAGTATGTATTCATTATAAGAGCAGGGAGCTTCAAGACCAAGCTTCGGAAGAAGCGCCAGATCCTGATCGGAATTTTCTTCAACGATTTCCTGATAAAGGATATCCCTCGTTACATTGTATCTGTAAACCACCATTGCCGAGGAAAGTATCGCCTGCTTATACTGCCGCTCGGAGCGCAGCGCGAACTCCAGCGTCTGACGGTTGCGGAGCTCCTTTTCCTTTTCCTCGTTTATCTGCATAACGGTGACGATAGCCATGTAGGGACGGCGTTCCTCGTCGGCGGCGGATTCAAATGCCTGTATGCGCACCCATTCGAACATTTCGGTGTTGGGCACCCTGTGGCGGCACTCCGCTTCGATAAGCTTTTCCCCGTCCGCAAAGCGGCGTGCAAGGTTTTTTGTCAGGAACTTGTCCAGCGCTTTCTGCCGTTCCTCCTCGGTAAAAAGGCAGTCGTTAAAGTATCTTCTTACCGCGTCGTCAAACTGACCCGCCTCGTCAAACGCCTCGGCATAAACGCCGCCGCGCGACTTTGAGGTGAATAGCACGCCTGTTTTGAGATTTACAAGGTCAAGCTCCTGATACGGCAGCGCAAGCCCGTCGATAAGCCGCTGCCGCATTGTTTCCTTGAAATTGTCCCGCTTATCCGAGTCAATGTCGGTAAACACAAGAAGAATGCCGTAACGCCCCGCGATCGGCGTTCTGAAGCGGATATATCTCTGCCGCATACGCTGATACTTTCTCGCGTTGGGGTTAAGATAGCGCAGCTCGATGCTGTATTCGTCGCCGTTCTTGTCAAAATACTCCTCCATTTTCTGCCGCGAGCTCATGCGGCGGAAAAGGTCTGCGTCGTCGCGGAACACCATGCCGAGGAGAAATTCCCGCCATTCATCATAGGTCAGATTTCTCTGCGGCATATCGGGGAAAATGTTGTCGTGGAGGAAATGGATAGAGTTAGTTTCCGCGTTGACAAGCGCACACACGGCAAAGCTGTCCATCATAATATCCATGACCAGCGTTTTAAGGATAAAGGAATCGCTGTCGCTGCCGACCGGGCTCTCTTTCTGCGTCATGCAGCCCTTGAAGAAGCCCCTTATGGTTATAACACCGTCCGTTATATCGGTAAGAATGCCCGTGCTGGAAACATATATCCAGCCTAGCTTTTCGTGGTTCCAGTGATACCGTACCTCGGACTGAAGCCCCAGTATGCTGCTGTTTACGGCGTTTTGTATATTCTGCCGTTCGTCCTCTCTGACATGGGACAGCCATTCTGCATAGGTGTCCTCGGGCGACAGGTCGGTCGGGAGGCACAGCATTTTCAGAAAGCTTTTTTCCATACAAAGTCCATACGGCTTACCGCTCTCGACGAACATTGTGAACATTCCGATGAGCGATTCAACGCCGATACGGCTTTCTGTCGGCATATCTGTCATGGTATGACACCTCCTGTGCTGTCTTGGCGGTGTATCGCGCTTATTGCATAAAAACGCATAATACACCTTTATAATTATAAATCCGAAGCAACATTTTGTCAAGTAAAATCCGCTGCTATTCCGCCGTTCTTTCCGCCGCGGCGAAAATATCCCCCGAAATGTCGCAGATATCCGCCAGCGGTATCCTCCTGCCGTCGGTGAAAACGATGTTCCCGTAATATTCGTCCACTCTGCGCACCCGCCCGACGGCGCGCTCATACGAGCCGCCGGGCTTGGTTTCGTCCGGTCTGAAATAGGTGATATGCACCTCCGGGTAGTCGCCCGTGCTTTCGATAAGCAGCCGCAGCCGATCGTCCAGCTTTTCCTTTTCATCATCGGACAGTTCCCGCCGCTCCTCGGTATAACGCCCCGTTTCGGTTATCGCGTCGTCATAGCCCGTCAGAGCCGCAAACGGCGAAAACTGCGCGGCGCGCGCCAACGCCGGCATAGGCGCACGCTTGCTCGAAACATGGTGCGGGAGGTCTATTATGTCATCGTATTGACGCTCGTCGTTTTCATTCATTTTATAACCCCCTCGTCAACATGACGTTAAGCCTTGTGACCGCCGACAAGCCCGTTGCGCTCGACGGTAGTTGCACCCTCTTCAAGGTTCATGCCTTTAAGAACGGCGTTCTTCCCGTATTTCTTCTTTATACTCAGCACCGCTTTCTGCACGCTCTTTTCGCGGGCAAGCTTTTCTTCCTCCTCGGCGCGCTGCCTGTCGAGCGCCTCGTAGTCGGTGAACAGGTCGAGCTGCTCCGCCCGCTCCGATTGTTCATCGCGCACGCTGCGTTCATCTGTGACATGATTTGCCGCAATTGTGACCCTGCGTACGGTAAGCTTCGGGTCGGTTATCCTTTCATAAAGCTCCACTGCCTTTTCGGTAATTATCCTTGACGACGAAGTGAAGCGCCCGAGATTTACCGAGCCGTGCGCGGGCTTAGGCATTTTCCTGCCGTAATGGTCGGAGGTCACCTCGCCGAGGTAGGCATTCTTCGGGTCGGTAAGGTTTTCCGTGTCATACCCCACGGTGAGCACCAGCTGATCTGTCACCAGCCCCTTGTCCACAAGATCCAGCGCAAGCAGATCCGCCATTTCGCGGATAATGAGCTTCCCCTTTTCATGGTCATAGGGCGTTTGCAGCACCTGCCCCGAGCTTATGCTGCTGTTTTCGGGGCGGTAAGCCCTGATGTCCGCAATGGTGCAGGGCTCCCAGCCCCACGCGTGGTCTATGAGAAGCTCCGCATTAACGCCGAACAGCTTGTACAGCAGATCCTCATTGTGACTGTCACTGTCGCCGCCGAGAGAGCACCGCGCGATATCGCCCATGGTATACAGCCCGTTCTGCTCCAGCTTCGCGGCGTAGCCTCTGCCCACGCGCCAGAAATCGGTGATCGGGCGGTGCGTCCACAGCTGCCTGCGGTAGGACATCTCGTCCAGCTCCGCGATCCTTACGCCGTCCTTGTCGGCGGGCATCTTCTTCGCAACGATGTCCATTGCAACCTTGGCAAGGAATAAGTTTGTTCCTATCCCAGCCGTCGCGGTTATACCCGTTTCCGCGAGGACGTCCTTTATCATTCTTTCCGCAAGCTCCCGCGCGGTCATTCCGTAGGTTTTCAGATATGCCCCCGCGTCAATGAACACCTCGTCTATCGAGTAAACATGGATATCCTCGGGAGCAATATATCTTAAATAAATATGGTATATTGAGGCGCTGATCTCCATATAGCGCGCCATCTGCGGCGGCGCAATGATGTAGTCCACCGCAAGCGCGGGGTCGGCGTTCAGCTCGGCGGCGCTGCTGCTCGAGCCGGTGAGTTCCCGAGCCGGAGAGTTGAGCCTGCGCTGCTCGTTAACGGCTTCCACCCGCTGAACAACCTCGAAAAGCCGCGCCCTGCCGCCTATGCCGTAGGCTTTCAGAGCGGGCGATACCGCAAGGCAAATTGTCTTTTGCGTGCGGGTGATATCCGCTACAACGAGATTTGTATCAAGCGGGTCAAGCCCGCGCTCAACGCATTCAACGGAAGCGTAGAACGACTTGAGGTCAATGGCTATATAAATATGTTCACTCTGCGTTATTTCCGCCATTCCGTTATCCCTCCCGTGCAAAAGACGATTTGCCGTCAATAAGCTATTATTTCCTTTTTATGCAAATAAAAACCTGCGCGCCGCAAAGCCGAATTGCGGTGTTTTCTTCGTATTCGTAAAGCGGAATCACGGACGACTGTCCGCGAAGTAAAAAATCACGCCGCCGTAAAAAATAAATCCACCCTAGCGCACTGCAAAGGCGCCCCGCGTCGTTTTTCGCGGTTCCGCGAAGCGGAATCGCGGACGACTGTCCGCGAAGTGAAAAACCACGCCTCCAAAAGAATAAAACCGTCCTTACGGACGGTTTTCAGCTTGTCGAAAAAAGTCTTTTCGACAAGAAATGAATATTGAATAATGAATAAAGAAGAATGAA
>JBJFHP010000155.1:0-2392 GCA_051893715.1 Oscillospiraceae bacterium | reverse complement strand
GAGAATAGTGAATAATGAATAATTTTGGTGTGCCCTGCGGGCACGGATTTTAAAACGCGGCAATATAATCAATTTTTTTGGAACAATCGGCGAAGCCGATACCGCCATTATTCATTCTTCATTCTTCATTCTTCATTATTCAATATTCATTTTTTTGCCGCTCACCGAAAAAGGGCAAAAAAAATACCGCCGACAAAGGGGTTTGTCTGCGGTAAGGTGAAACAATTCGCCGACCGTTTGGGGAAAACGGTTTTTGTTCGGCATAAATAATTGGGGAAAATATATTAAGAAGTATGTCAGCCAAAAGGCCACTATACTATCTTGCGAAATTTATTACAGTATCATTATACCATGTATCAGCCCAATTTGCAACAACAAAATCGCACAAAATTATCCTCTAAAATTTATTGTTTTTGCACAATAATTTTATCAGAAGGTCATCAGCCGCGAAAGCAGCTCCGAAACCATCAGCACAACGGGCATCATTATTATGCTTGCGATGGTGGACATTGCGAAATGGCTTGACGCGTATTCCGCGTCCTGACCGTATTTGTAGGAGAACATTATCGTCGCGGAGGCAGTCGGCGCGGCGGCGGCGATAAGCACCACATTTATTATCATAGGATCGGCGACGAATATCCTCATAGGCACAAACAGCGCCGCGAGCAGAACGGGCACGATAAGCAGCTTGAACGCCTGAACGAAGTAAATGCGGCGGCATTTCAGCCCGCTAAGCAGACCCGCCTTTGCGATAGTCGCGCCGGAAACCAGCATTGCAAGCGGCGTGTTCATTGCACCCAGATAGTCAAGCGGCGTCTGAATAAACGGCGGCAGCCTGAGCCCCGTAAAGAACATGATAAGCCCCAGCACAACGGCAAGTATCGCGGGAGAAAGAAGTATCTTCAGCAGCGACTTTGCCGTTTCCGCCGCGCTGCGCTTTCCCCCGTCGCTCATAAGGATAACGCCGTGTATCCACAGGAACAGGTTGAACACCGTGATAAAGCCCGTGAGGTAAAACACGCCCTCCGTGCCGAACGTCGCCTCGATAAGCGGTATCCCCATGAACGCGCAGTTGGAATATATCATCGAAAAACGGTCAACCCGCCAGCTGCCGCGCCCTTTCCTGACAAAAACCATCGCCGCGATGATAAGCACGACGTGCGCCGCGACAGCCAGCCCGACCGACCACAGCAGCCCTTTCAGCAGCCGCGGCTCGAACGCCGTCTGATAGGCGTTGAATATCACAATAGGATTGATAAGCGATATCGCGATGTTTGAAAACTGCTTTGTCGCCTCGTCCCCGACAAGCTTCCTTTTATACAGAAAATAGCCCACCGCAAGCAGAATAAACATTATTAGCGCCTGATAGGCTATCACCATTGCCGATTGCATTTGTTCCACCTCATAAAATGCCGCAGTTTACCCGCAGCCGTTCGTCATCGTCAGCCGCGGGCTTTTTTTATCTGTTTTATGTTATTGCGTTATTGCATTATTGCATTATTGCTACGCGGGGTCAGCCGCTTGCCTTGAGATAACGGTTGAGCGCATTTTTCAGCGGCATTGTCACCGCGCCGGCGCAGACGATCTTTACCGCGTCGCCGATAAGGAACGGGATAACACAGCTCATCAGCGCGGGAACAAGCTCGGAGCCCGTCGCTATCATGAACCACGCCGTGCCGAATACATAGCAGGCTATCGTCCCCAGAACCATGCCCACGGGCGCTGTCCAGTGTGCCTTTGAGGGAATATCCGCGAAAATACCGGTTATCAGCGCGCAGGGAATGTACCCGATGATATACCCGCCGGTAACGCCGAGGAGCTTTGCAAACCCGCCCGAAAATCCCGAGAACACCGGCAGCCCTACCGCGCCGATTATAACATAAAGCACCACCGCGATCGCCGCGCGCTTTCCGCCGAGAAGCCCTCCCGCGAGATAAACCGCAAATGTAGCAAGCGATATCGGAACAAGCCCCGGCATAGGCACGGAGAACGGCGCCGCAACGCATATTAAAGCCGCAAATATCGCTGTGAAAACCATGCTTTTCACCGTGAAAAGCTCGGATCTTTTCTTTTCCATAATATACCTCTTTTTAAGCGCTTCGTTTACCGAAGCCTTTTATATTTTACAACAAATGCACTTTTCGGTCAAGCATATAATTCACCAATCTTTTTCCCGAAAAAGGCTTATTTTAAGCGAATTGCCGACAATTTCTCGTCGGAAACGAACCCGCGCAGACCCTCGGAAACGATTTTTACCAAGACCTCGGTGAGCGCGGAAAGGTCGGCAGTGCAGCCGCCGTCGAACCACATGGAATACATCGAAAGCACGCCGGAAACGGTGAACTCCGACACGGCGGAGAGCGTCGCCTCGTCGGTCACGGCGCCGTCGTTT
>JBJFHP010000154.1:0-9571 GCA_051893715.1 Oscillospiraceae bacterium | reverse complement strand
GTGGAGATGTGGCTCATCTTGTCAGCGTAGCCGAGGTTGATAGCCGCGGTAGCGGAGTCGCCGCCGCCGATGATGGTGGTAGCGTCAGCTGCTGCGAGAGCCTCGCATACTGCAACTGTGCCCTTCTTGAGAACGGGGTTCTCGAATACGCCCATCGGGCCGTTCCATACAACGGTCTTAGCGTTCTTTGCCTCGTCAGCGAACAGCTTCATTGTCTTGCCGCCGATATCAAGACCCATCATGTCAGCGGGGATCTTGTCGGAGTCAACAACGGAAACCTCGATGGGAGCGTCAATGGGGTCGGGGAATGCCTTTGCGATAGTTGTATCAACGGGCAGGAGCAGCTTCTTGCCGAGCTTCTCTGCCTTCTCGATCATGTCCTTGCAGTAGTCGATCTTCTCGTCGTCAACGAGAGATGTGCCTACCTCGTAGCCCTTAGCCTTGAGGAAGGTGTAAGCCATGCCGCCGCCGATGATGAGCGTGTCGCACTTTTCGAGCAGGTTGGAGATAACGTTCAGCTTGTCCGCAACCTTTGCGCCGCCGAGGATAGCAACGAAGGGACGAACGGGGTTCTCAACGGCGTTGCCGAGGAACTCGATCTCCTTGTTCATAAGGTAGCCGACAGCGGTTTCCTTAACGAACTTTGTAACGCCAACCGTGGAAGCGTGCGCTCTGTGGGAAGAACCGAACGCGTCCATAACGAAGATCTCATTGTGAACGAGGTCAGCCAGCTCCTTAGAGAAGCCCTCGCCGTTCTTGGTTTCGTCAGCGCCGCGGAAACGAGTGTTCTCGAGAACAACGATCTCGCCGTCGTTCATTGCAGCAACGGCAGCCTTTGCGTTGTCGCCTACTACTGTATCATCGGGAGCGAAAGTAACCTTTGCGGAAACAAGCTCTGCCAGTCTGTCAGCGGCAGCCTTGAGGGAGAACTTAGCTTCGGGGCCGTTCTTCGGCTTGCCGAGGTGAGAGCAGAGGACAACCTTTGCGCCGTTCTCTGTCAGCTTGTTGATGGTGGGCAGAGCCGCGGTAATTCTGTTGTCGTTGGTGATCTTGCCGTCCTTCATGGGTACGTTGAAGTCAACGCGGACGAGGACATACTTGCCCTTTACGTTTAAGTCTTCTACATTCTTCTTGTTAAGCTTGCTCATGGTATTATTTCCTTTCACATTGAAAATATTGAACAGTTTGAGCGTGGCATAGGACAAGGCTGTCCCCTGTCCCGCGCCGTTGACTGTCTGTCCTTTATATTGTACAATATTTCTGATTATTTTGCAAGTGTTTTTTCAAAGAAATCGTTAAAAATTTATTTATTATAAGATAAAAACAGCCCGCTGCGAAAACACAACAGGCTGTCACTATATAAATTAAGTCTGAGGCACCATCTGCGGGGGCATGATAAGCATGGATTCTATCTCGGAGGCGGGTCTGGGCTTGCTGTAATAATACCCCTGCGCGAGGTCGCAGCCTATCTTGGTGAGGTATTCGCACTGCCCCTTTGTTTCAACGCCCTCCGCGAGGACAACAAGGCTCATCGCCTTTCCGAGGTCAACGATAGCGCCTGTTATCTGCTTGGAAACATCGTTCTCGTCGATGTCGCAGACAAGACTCCTGTCTATCTTCAGGATATCCAGCGGTATCATTTTCAGCGACGACAGCGAGGAATAGCCGCTGCCGAAGTCGTCCATTGAAATGCTGACGCCCAGCCCGCGTATCTTCCCGAGGACGCCGATCGTGCGGTCGATGTCCTGCATCGCCATTGTTTCCGTGACCTCTATTTCGAGGTATTTGGGGTCAAGCCCCGTTTCCGCAAGCACCCTTTTTATTGTCGAGAAAACGTCGGTGCGGTAAAACTGCGCCTGCGACATATTCACGGATATCTTTAGCGGCTTCAGCCCCTCGTCCTGCCACTGCTTGCACTGGCGGCAGGCGGTCATCAGCCCCCACTCGTCGATACGGGTGATTATCCCCGTCTTTTCGGCAAGCGGAATGAATTTATCCGGCGAAACAAAGCCCATTGTCGGGTGGTGCCAGCGGATAAGCGCCTCAACGCCGCGCATTTCGCCCGTCTTGAAGGAGATTTTCGGCTGATAATAAAGCTCAAATTGACCCTCGTTCAATGCCGTGTTCATCTCGGTGCGGAGTATCTCGTTCTCCACCATGCGGTTTTCCATTTCACGGCTGAAAAACGTAACGCGCCTGCCGTCGTTGGGCGTGATAAGGCAGAGGTTCGCCTTGTTATACATCGTGTGGATATCGTCGTGGGAATCGAAAAAGCACACGCCGGCAAAGAAATTCACCTGATCCCTCAGCGCGTCGCTTCCTATTTCTACCGCAAGGAGCTTCCCGAATTTCTCCGCGACAGCCTCCGCTTCCTTTTCGTCGGCGCAGTGCGTAAGTATCGCGAAGTCGTCGGTGTTAACTCTGCCCGTTACATCGCCCTCGGAGGCAGTCCTGCGCAGCGCCTGCGCAAAGCTCCTGACAACGCTGTCGCCGGTATCCGTCCCGAAAAGCGTGTTTATCTTGCCGAGCTGTTCAACGTCGAAAACAATGAGCGCAAGGTCGGTATCAGCCGACTGCTTTGCTTTTTCGAGAACAACGTCACCGTTTTTCAGGAAACCGTCACGATTCATAAGCCCCGTCATCTTGTCCCTGTCAAGCTGTACGGAAGCCGTTTTTTTGAGCACATTGACCCTTCGCATGGTCAGAAAGAGCGCCGCAGCGACAGCGACAAGGGCAGCGCTGACAATAATTAACGCTATTTCCATTTTGGAGAACCGCCTCCCTCTTTATCTATGGCAATACCGCATAATTATTGTCGTATGATTGCGCCGCAGATTTTTCGTCAGATTGGACAAAAACGACGCAGGCGGGCTGACGCCCGTCAAGGAGTTTTTGTTCAATATGGCGGAAAAGATGCAAGCAAGCGTGCGGCAAAGGCGGAGCCGGTAATTGTGCGGGATTGCCTATATGTCTACAAATTATTATAGCATATTATTACCTCAATTTCAACCCTTTACTCAATTAAATCTATAAATTTAACAAATTTTTAACTCATTAGCTCAAAAATTAGCCCGCAGTGAATGACACCGCGGGCTGCTATGATTATCGGAATGCTGTCGGAACAGGATCACTGCTTGTCTTCGATATACTTAACGATATCGCCGACGGTCTTGATGTTCTCAACCTCTTCCTCGGGTATGCTGACGCTGAACTCGTCCTCAATATCCATAACAAGGTCAACAACGTCGAGCGAATCAGCGCCGAGGTCGTCTGTGATGGAAGAGTTTTCTGTAATGCTGTCCTTGTCGGCAACATCAAGGCGCTCTGCGATCAGGTCTCTGACTTTCTCAAAAATATCCATGGTAAATTCCCTCCAAATAAAATTTGCCACTTTTAACCGTAGCTATTAACATGATATATTATAAATCATATGCGGAAAATAATCAATACCCAAAAAACAAAAATATCAAGTTATTTTTCACAAAGTTATTCGGTAAACATGCCGATTTTTCTAAATTTCTGATATCTGTTTGCAAGCAGGGTATCGATATCCGCCTGTCTGAAGCGGTAAACCGCGTCCACGAGATACTCGTATATGCTGTCGGCGGTCTGTTCCTTGCTGACGTGAGCGCCGCCCTCGGGCTCGGGGATTATCTTATCGCATACGCCGAAGCGCATGAGATCCTCCGCGGTTATTTTGAGCACCTCGCAGGCGTCCTTTTCGCGCGTTCCGTCCTTCCAGAGTATCGAAGCCGCGCCGCGCGGGGAAATAACGCTGTACAGCGCGTTCTCCAGCATCGCAAGCTCATCGCACACCGCAAGCGCAAGCGCGCCGCCGCTTCCGCCCTCGCCGAGTATAACCGAGATGACGGGGGTTTTTAGCGTCATAAATTCGTAGAGGTTGCGGGCTATCGCCTCGCCCTGACCGCGCTTTTCCGCCTCAATGCCGCAGAACGCGCCGGGCGTGTCAACAAGGCAGATAACGGGGCGGTGGAATTTTTCCGCCTGCTTCGCAAGGCGCAGCGCCTTGCGGTAGCCCTCGGGGTGGGGCATGGAGAAGTTGGTTTTCTTGTTCTCCTCGAGCGTCCGTCCCTTGACCTGCGCGAGAACGGTAACGGGCGTGTCGCTGAGGTAGCCTATGCCGCCGATTATCGCCGCGTCGTCGCCGTAAAGGCGGTCGCCGTGGAACTCCATGAACCGCGTGAACATCGCGGGGATATAGTCGTTGACGGTCGGACGGTTTTTATGGCGGATAAGCTCGAGCTTTTCGCAGGCTGTAAGTTCGCTCATCTTCCCGTCACCTCCTTGGGAAATCCGTGCAGCTTCAGGATATTTGAAATGCGCTTTCTCATCATTCCGCGCTCAACTATCATATCCGCAAAGCCGCAGTTCTGCTGAAACTCCGCCGACTGGAAATCGTCGGGGAGCCGCTGACGTATCGTGTCCTGAATAACGCGCCTGCCCGCAAAGCCGATAAGCACCTTCGGCTCGGCAATAATGACGTCGCCGAGGCTCGCGAAGGACGCCGTAACTCCGCCCGTTGTCGGGTCGGTCATTACCGCGATGTAAAGCCCGCCCGCGTCGCTGTGGAGCTTAACCGCGCCGCTCGTCTTTGCCATCTGCATGAGGGAGATTATTCCCTCCTGCATACGCGCGCCGCCCGAGGCGGTGAACATTACCACAGGGAGCTTATGCTCCGTCGCGTATTCAAACGCGCGGGTTATCTTCTCGCCGACAACGCTGCCCATGCTCGCCATCATGAAATGGCTGTCCATTATGCCAATAACGCAGCGGTAGCCGCGTATCGTGCATTCGCCGGTGACTATCGCGTCGTTCATGTCGCACTGCTGCTGCATTTTCGCGACCTTTTCCTCATACTTGGGGAAGCCGATGGGGTTGAGCGACTTCATATCCGCGTCGAACTCGCGGAAGCTGCCCTTGTCAGCCGTGAGGTCAAGGCGCTCTTTCCATGTCAGGCGCGCATGATATCCGCATTTCGGGCAGACCTTCATCGCGCGGACAAATTCCTCGTTATAGACAACGCCGCCGCAGCGCGGGCATTTGAAAAGCAGATCCTGCGGTATCTCGACGTCCTTTTCGGCGGTCTGAGCGGGCTGCTCGTCAACAAAACGCGCCTTTACGACCTTAAAAAGATCCTCTATTGCCATTCAGCTCACTCCCCCATTATATTCTTTCTGTTAAGAAACCCGATATCGAAATTTCCCGACTCAAAATCCTCGTCCTTGAGCAGGCTGAGCTGGAAATCAATGTTCGTTTCGACGCCCTCGATAATAAACTCCGCGAGCGCAACGCGCATTTTCATTATCGCTTCCTCGCGGGTCGGCGCTTTTACGAGAAGCTTTGCGATCATGCTGTCGTAATACGGCGGTATCTCGTAGCCCGTGTACACCGCGCTGTCGATACGGACGTTGAACCCGCCCGGAACGTGCAGCGACTTTATCCTGCCCGGGCAGGGACGGAAGCCGTGGCGCGGGTCCTCCGCATTGATACGGCATTCAATCGCGTGACCGGTGAGCTTAACGTCGTCCTGCGTGAACCACAGCGGCTCGCCCGCCGCAATGCGTATCTGCGCCTTTACAAGGTCGATACCCGTCACGAACTCCGTTACGGGGTGCTCAACCTGAATGCGGGTGTTCATTTCCATGAAATAGAAATTCTTGTCCTTGTCGACAAGGAACTCGATCGTGCCCGCGTTCTGATAGCCGCTGACCTTTGCCGCCGCGACCGCCGCCGCGCCCATTCTTTCGCGGAGCTCGTCGGTCATTATAGGGCTGGGGCTTTCCTCGAGCACTTTCTGATTGCGCCGCTGGAGCGAGCAGTCGCGCTCGCCGAGGTGAACGACGTTGCCGTGCTCGTCGGCGAGAAGCTGTATCTCGATATGGCGCGGGTTTACGATGAATTTCTCGATGTAAACCTCGTCGTTCCCGAAGAACTGAAGCGCCTCCTGCTGTGCCGCAACGTAATGGCTCTCGAGATCCTCCTCGCGCTCGACAAGGCGGATACCGCGTCCGCCGCCGCCCGCCGAAGCCTTGACCATGACGGGATAGCCTATCTCGCGGCAGACAGCCCTTGCGTCCTCTATCGTTTTAACAACGCCGTCCGAGCCGGGGACAACGGGAACTCCCGCCGAGATCATCGTCTTTTTCGCGTTAGCCTTGTCGCCCATTGCGTCCATGACCTCGGGGGCAGGGCCGATAAAGGTAATGCCGCACGCCCTGCACAGGCGCGCAAAATCCGCATTTTCGGACAGGAAGCCGAAGCCGGGGTGAATCGCCTCCGCGTGGGTTATCTCGCAGGCGGCGATTATCGCCTTTGTGTTAAGATAGCTGTCCTTTGTTGCGGCGGGGCCAATACATATCGCCTCGTCGGCTATCTGCGCGTGCAGCGCGGATCTGTCCGCCTCGGAATAGACAGCGACGGTCTTTATCCCAAGCTCGCGGCAGGCGCGCATTATTCTTATAGCGATCTCGCCGCGGTTGGCTATGAGTATCTTATTAAACATTATGTCAGCTCCAAGATAAATTATTGTGCTATCACGCCTCGGCAGAGGAAGCGGGGTCGGCAAGCGCAAAGGATATCTCCGCAGTGACTACCTTTTTACCGTTCACGGTAGCGACAGCCTTGCCGAAGCCGATAGGACCCTTTTTGCCCGTCATATCGACATGAAGCTCAAGCGTATCTCCGGGGAGGACAGTGCCTCTGAAGCGCGCCTTGTCTATCCCCGCGAAGAACGCGATCTTGCCCTTGTTTTCGGGGAGGCAGAGCGCGCACACAGCGCCCGCCTGCGCCAGCATTTCTATCATAAGCACGCCGGGCTGAACGGGCTGACCGGGGAAATGCCCCTTGAACCAGTATTCATCGGGCTTGAGGTACTTTTTCGCGGTAACGCTGACGCCCGGCTCAAGCTCCGTCACCTCGTCTATGAGAAGAAACGGGTCGCGGTGGGGGATTATCTCTTTGATCTGCTCAAGATTTAATGTCATAGCTGCTCCTTATTCTATCCTCATTATCTTCTGACCGTACTCAACGCTGTCGCCGTTGTTGACATAAATTTCCGCGACTTTGCCGCTGTATTCGCTGTTTATCTCGTTCATCAGCTTCATGCTCTCGATTATGCAAACGACGTCGCCCGCGTTAACGCTGTCGCCTACCTTGACAAAGGCGGGCTTTTCGGGCGCGGGAGAGGAATAGAACGTGCCGATTATCGGGGACTTGATGATGTTCCCGCTTTCCTCCGCGGGAGCAGCCGCAGGAGCCGCAACCGCTACCGCAGCCGCCGCAGCAGCGGGCGCAGGCGCGCTCATCATCGCGGGGGGAGGCGGCGGGCACTTCCTGCCCTCGATAACTATGTCGAAATCCTCGGTGCTGACCTTGATCTTGCCGAGGTCGTTTTCCTTGACTATCCTCGCGAGCGCTTCTATGCACTCGACAGTTTCCTCGATAGGTCTTGTTTCCTTATCTTTAAGATTCATACCGACTGTCCTTTCCTCGTCATTCAACCGGCTTCATGCAGATGCAGCCGTTGTGTCCGCCGAAACCGAGCGAATTGCTGAGCGCGGCGGTTATCTTCATCTCGCGCGTTCCCTCCGTAACGTAATCGAGATCGCATTCGGGGTCGGGGACGCTGTATCCGAGCGTGCGGTGCACCTTGCCCTCTTTTATGGACATTGCGGTGACAACGGCTTCAACGCCGCCCGCCGCGCCGAGAAGATGTCCCGTCATGGATTTCGTGGAGTTTATCGCTATGTCCTTCGCGTGCTCGCCGAACGCTCCCTTGACCGCAAGCGTTTCCGTGCGGTCGTTCATTGCGGTGGAGGTTCCGTGCGCGTTGATGTAGTTTACGGTGTTCGGGTCGATACCCGCTTCCTCTACCGCAAGCTTCATCGCCATCGCGCCGCCCTTTCCCTCGGGGTCGGGGGAGGTTTCGTGGTATGCGTCGCAGGTGCTGCCGTAGCCGCATATCTCGGCGTAAATCTTCGCGCCGCGCGCCTTTGCGTGCTCGTATTCCTCAAGAACAACAAGTCCGCAGCCCTCGCCGAGGACAAAGCCGCTGCGCTCCGCGTCGAACGGAACGGAAGCCCTGTCGACGTCCTGCGAGCGGGTCAGCGCGTGCATATTGTTGAACGCCGCGAAGCAGAAGCCGAGGTCGCTGTGCTCCGTGCCGCCCGCAATGGCAACGTCAAGGTAGCCGTGCTTTATCGAGCGGAACGCCTCGCCTATCGACTGCGTGCCGCTCGCGCAGGCTGTCGTTACGCAGAAATTGCTGCCCTTGAAGCCCGTGCGGATAGCGACAACGCCCGCCGCCATATTGCCTATCATCTTGGTTATCGTGAAAACGGAAACGCGCTTGCTGCCGCGGTTGTGGTAGTTGAGCAGCTCCTCCTCGCTGGTGTAAATGCCGCCGATACCGCTGCCTATCACAACGCCCGCGCGGAACGGGTCGATATCCTTGAAATCCGTGCCAGCGTCCTTCAGCGCCTGCATTGCGCAGTATACCGCGTACTGAACGATAACGTCGTTGCGGCGCAGCTCCTTCTTGTCGAAAATAGAGGACGCGTCGAAATTCTTTACCCTTGCAACAACTCCGAGGTTATCGGGTTCCTTCTCGCCGAACCACGGAGCCAGCTCGAAGCCGTGCTTTCCTGCCAAAAGGCTGTTCCAAAGCTCTTCAGGGGAGTTTCCGCAGGGGGTAACTGCGCCCAGACCTGTGATGACAACTCTTCTTTTGCTTTCAGTCATATATTTATTTTTTCCTCCGAATTATTATTTACATACTCAGCCCGCCGCTGATCTCAATGGTCTGACCCGTAACATAAGCTGCGTCGTCGGAGCAGAGGAAGCTTACCACTCCCGCGACCTCCTCGGGCTGACCGTAACGCTTCATCGCTATCTGAGCGAGCATTGCGCTGCGCTGTTCCTCGGTGAGCTTGTCGGTCATCGGCGTCTGAATGAAGCCGGGGGCAACTGCGTTGACATTGATCCCGCGGCTGCCGAGTTCCTTTGCAGCGGTCTTTGTCATCGCTATGACAGCGCCCTTTGACGCGGAATAGTTCATCTGCCCGGGGTTGCCGTACAGCCCCGCAACGGACGCAAGGTTGACTATCTTACCGCTCTTCTGCCTGAGCATTACCGCGCCGACAAGCTTCGTCATGTTGAACACCGACTTCTGATTTATGCGGATAACGGTGTCGTAGTTCTCCTCGCTCATTCTGAGCAGCAGACCGTCGCGCGTTATGCCCGCGTTGTTGACAAGCACGTCAATGCTGCCGAACGTATCCTTGACCCACTTGACCATCGCCTCGCACTGCGCATAATCGGACACGTCCGCCGCGTAGGATTCCGCGCGCACGCCGAGAGCGCGGCATTCCTCAACGGTCTGCGCGCCGTAGGTATCCAGCGCCTCCTGCGACACCTCGTTTATCACGATGTCAAATCCGTCCTTAGCGAGCCGCTTTGCGATAGCCGCGCCTATTCCTCTGCCCGAGCCTGTTATTATCGCTGTTTTTGACATATATTTATCCTTTCCGAAACAATATTATATGTTATTTTT
>JBJFHP010000153.1:0-2408 GCA_051893715.1 Oscillospiraceae bacterium | reverse complement strand
CGCCCGCGTTATGCATCAGCTTTGAGTATGACAAAAACTCCTTGTCGCTGTTCCTTTCCGCCGACTTCATCTGTTCATTTGTTACAACAAAAAATTCCATATCCGAGCCTCCTTATATGTTCTTATTATATCACCAAGCCGCGGATTTGACAAGCCGCTGACGAAAATAATTCATGCGGGCGGGCAATTTTGCGGTGTTTCGGCGGGAAGCCGTTCCGTTCGGTTAATCGGCGAGCCCGCGTACGGGCATATCACGGCGCGGAATTGTCTTTTTGAGGGTAATATTGCATAAATATTGCGGCAATAATTACCGCATATTTGTGATTAACGACATAATCTGCAATTGACCCTTGAAAATCATGCCGAAATATGTTAAAATGAAATATCGAGTTAAGCAAAAATTCATTTGACGCGGCAACGCGCCGAAAAGCAACGGGGGATAGTTTATGGATTTTCTTCAGGTGCTGACCGACATCAATAATGCGGTCAACGACTTCGTGTGGGTCAAGGTGGGGCTTATCCTGCTCATAGGAACAGGCGTCCTCATGACGGTGCTCACAAAGGTGTTTCAGGTCGTCCACATCAAGGAATGGTGGATGAAAACCATCGGCGGAATGTTCAGCCGCCACAGCAAGGTGCGCAAAAACAAGGAAGAGGGCGCTGTTTCGCAGTTTCAGGCGCTCTGTACCGCCCTTGCCGCAACGATAGGCACGGGCAACATCGCGGGCGTTGCCTCCGCGATATGCGTCGGCGGTCCCGGCGCGGTGTTCTGGATGTGGATAGCGGCGTTTTTCGGAATGATGACTAACTTCTCCGAAAACGTGCTCGGTATCTACTACCGCCGCAGAAACAAGGCGGGCGAATGGTCGGGCGGCGCGATGTACTACCTGCGCGACGGTCTTGGCGGTTACAAGCACTGCAAATGGGTAGGCCGCATTCTTGCGGGTCTGTTCGCGGTGTTCGCCGTTCTCGCTTCGTTCGGTATCGGTAACATGGGTCAGATAAACAAGATCGTTATCAACCTTGATTCCGCGATACTCAAGAATGTTGACCTCGGCTACGCTTTCGGCGACGTTAAGTGGACAAGCATTATTATCGGCGTTGTCCTGATGGTTCTCGGCGCGCTGATAATCCTCGGCGGGCTTCAGAGGATCGCGGCGTTCGCGGAGAAGATCGTTCCCTTTATGGCGGGGCTTTACATACTCGGCTGCCTTATCATTTTCTTCGCACATATCAATCTTATCGGCGATATCTTCGCTGCGATATTCAGATTTGCTTTCGGAACACAGGCTGTTATCGGAGGCGTTACGGGTATTGCGGTCAAGGAAGTTATCACGCAGGGCTGCAAGCGCGGCGTATTCTCCAACGAGGCAGGTCTTGGTTCGTCGGTAATGGTTCACTCCGCTTCTAACGTCAGAGAGCCCGTTAAGCAGGGTATGTGGGGTATCTTCGAGGTATTTGCGGATACTATCGTTGTCTGCACAATGACTGCTGTCGTTGTTCTTTCCTCGGGTGCTATTGACCTTGAAACAGGAATGAAGGCAGAGGGTACAAACGACGCGACGCTTGTTGCGGACGCGTTCGGAAATGTTTTCGGACCTGCGGGTACAGTGTTTGTTTCCATTGCGATACTGCTGTTTGCGTTCACGACTGTTGTCGGCTGGTCGCATTACGGCTCCAAGTCCTTTGAATATCTTTTCGGTGAGAAGGCTGCAAAGGGCTACAAGATCTTCTTCGTTCTCATGATGATCTCCGGCGCGATAATGACATCTTCCATCGCATGGGATATCTCCGACACCTTCAACGGTCTCATGATGATCCCGAACCTTATCGGCGTTATCTCGCTTTCTCCGCTGGTTGTCAAGATAACAAAGAACTACGTCGACCGCCGAATAAAGAAGAAGAACGTCGAGCCCATGCTGTCCTACGACCCCGATATTCAGGCTGAACACGCCCGCGACGTCGAGGAAGAGATCCGTCAGGAAGAAGAGCTTGCTAAGGCTCCCGTTAAGTAACATTAAACACAACGCCCGCGGCAAAAGGGTGCCCCTTTTGGCAGTTCCGCCGAGCCATAACCTTGTCTTTCCCAAGGTTGTTTTGCTCGGCGGGTCGAAAACTGCTTTATGGCATTCCGTGTAAATGCTGCGGGCGCTTTTTGTGCCGCTGTAATCGTTTTGTAACTGAACTGTAATCATATTGTAGTTGCAATCGGCGCAGGTTGTGATATAATTATTGTTGGAAAGCATTATATTGACCCAACACCATACTATACTACTCTGCACCGAAAGGATCATACCATGAAAAGGAAAAGAAAGCTGTTCTGCGAGATATCTCCTATGTGCTACAAAATATCCCTGAAAAAGGAGTATCTCCTCCGCGACATACACGACATGACGAGCAAGGAGCAT
>JBJFHP010000152.1:0-42414 GCA_051893715.1 Oscillospiraceae bacterium | reverse complement strand
CGCGTTTACATGGCGAACATCGCGCAGGCGGTGAACGTGCTTCAGGCGGTGCTGCTGACCGAGGGGACAAAGACGGTCAAGACCCCGACCTACCACGTTTTCGACCTATACAAGCGCCATCAGGACGCCGAGCTGATTTACAGCCATATCGAGAACGAGAGCGCCGCGGACAGCGTTCCCTGCCTGTCGCAGTCGGCGAGCGTCGGCGGGGACGGCAGGATAACCGTGACGATATCCAACTGCTCGCTGGACAAGGAATTTACCGTTGACATCGGCGCGGCGTTCGGCAGCGTTAAGTCCGCCGAGGGGCGCATACTCGCCGCCGAGGTGCACGCTCACAATGATTTCAATAACCCCGAAAATGTTGTGATAAAGCCGCTTGAGGTCAACTGCTCAAACGGCGGCGCGGAGCTCGTTCTTCCCGCGTGCAGTGCGGCGGAGATAGTTCTTTCGGTATGACCGGCGTTAAGTCCTGCCGCCGCTGCCTTTCGGCGGATATCGGCGACAAAGCGCTTTCGCAGGCTATCGCGGAGCGGTTAGCGCTTATCCCCGAGGAACAGCGCGCGGACAGCGCGGAATATAAAAGGCGGCTGGAAATATGCCGCGCCTGCGGCAGCCTCAACAGCGGAACCTGCGCGAAATGCGGCTGCTATGCGGAGCTGCGCGCGGCGCGCAAAGGCGCGTATTGTCCCGACAGCGCGCGAAAATGGGGGTGACATGGTGAGGCTTGCCGTGCTTAGCGATATCCATTCAAATCATATTGCTCTGGAAAGCGTGCTTGAGTATATTTCGGGGAAATATTACGATATGTATATTTTTCTTGGGGATTACGTTACCGACTGCCCCTATCCGCAGAAAACGCTGTCGCTTCTCGGGGAGTTTTCGAGGGAGCACCGCTGCTTATTTATCCGCGGCAACCGCGAGGATTACCTTATCGACCACCGCAGGAACGGCGGCGCATGGGAGTACGGTTCGAAAACGGGCGCGCTGCGGTACACATACGAGAATATCACACGGGAGCAGCTTGACCTTTTCGAAAAAATGCCGATATCAATGCGGGTGGAAGCCGAGGGCTGCCCGCCGTTCGTTATCTGCCACGGCTCGCCCGAGAGCAGCAGCTATCTTTTCCACACCGACACGCCCGAGGCGGAGCAGATGGCGCGGCGGCTGGACTGCGGGCTTATGCTGTGCGGGCACTCGCACATACCGTTTATTTTCGGGCAGGGCGGGAAAATGATAGTCAACCCCGGCGCGCTCGGAATGCCTGTCAACGGGCAGACCCGCGCGCAGTTTGCGGAGGTCACATTCGACGGGGAGTGGCGCGCGGAGATAATTTCGGTGGATTATGACATAGAAAAGGAGGTCGCTGAGTTCGCGGAAAGCGGGCTGCTCGGAAAGAGCGGTTTCTGGGGCAGAGGGCTTATCGGCACGCTCCGCGAGGGCGTTAATTACACCGTGATGACGGTGCGCGAGGTTGAGCGCCTTGCGGCACAGACGGGGCTTTCCGTGACGGACGAGAAGCTGTGGGAAATTGCGGCGCGTAATATTGGCGTACCGGAGATATAACTGTCTGTAATATTTTGTGACATAAATAAGGAGCGGTGAATTATCCGCTCCTTTTCCTCTGTTTAATTGAACTCCGCGAGAAGCTGCTCCTTTGAGCGCAGCCCGACAAGCACCTTTACAGCCTTTCCGCCCTTAAAGATGATGAGCGTCGGAATGTTCTCGATGTCGAACTTCTCGGCAAGCTCGGGCTGCTCGTCAACGTTGACCTTCCCGACCTTTATATCCGAGCGCTCCTCCGCAAGCTCGTCCACGATAGGCGACTGCATCATGCAGGGCGGGCACCATGTCGCCCAGAAATCAAGCAGCACGGGCTTGTCGCTCGCGGCGACCTCGGCGGCGAAATTATCCTTTGTAACAGTAATTACCGACATAATTTTTACCTCGCTTTCATTTGACTGTGGTAACAGTATAACACATTTTTTTCAAAATATCAAGGGGACAACTGCGGGCAGATTTCCCCGCAAAAAACCGCGCGGTAATACCCCGCGCGGCAAATACTGTCAAAGCTCGATCTTTCCGTAAAGCGTAGCGTTTCTTTCCGCGTCAACGGTCTCCTTGGAGAACTCGCCTGCGTCGGCGTTTTCGGACGGCTCATAGCTCTTGCGCTTGTATTCGCGCTCGAAGCTGGTGGAAAATCCGCTGGACTGCTTGTAGTTTCTGGTGTGACCGCCCGCTCTGTCGCCGCGGGAACCTCTGCGGCGGTTGTCGAACTTAGGCTTGTCGGCGTAGATAACGACCTTTCTGTAAGGCTCAACGCCCGTGGAATGGCTGGATACGCCCTCTATCTCGGCAACGCAGCTGTGGATTATGCGGCGCTCGTAGGGGTTCATCGGCTCGAGCGCGATCTTTCTGCCCTGCTTTATAACCTTTGCGGCAGTGCGCTTTGCGAGGTTTTCGAGGGTCTCGCGGCGCTTGTCGCGGTAGCCGTTGCAGTCGATAGCTATGCGGCAGTAGGACTCCTCGGTGCGGTTGCTTGCGAGTATGGTGAGGTACTGGAGGCTGTCGAGGGTCTCTCCGCGCTTTCCGATAACAACTCCGAGCTTTTCGCCGCTTACGTCGAGAACGACGTTGCCGTCGCGCTTAACGGGTGTTATCTTGAAATTCTCAAGCCCGAGGGCATGGAGAACGTCGGTCAGATACTGTATTGCGGCGCGCACCTTTGCGCTGCTGTTTACGTCGAAATCCTCGGGGAGAGGCTCGACCTCGTTGTCCTCGTCGTCGAAAGCGACCGTTCCCGTTTCCTCTGCGGCGGACTCGGGAATTACCTCCTCGTCTGCGGGCAGCTTGGGTTCTTCTGTTTCAACGGGCGGCTCGGTATAGAAAGCCTTTACTCTTGCCTCGCCCTTCATACCGCCGAAAATGGTCTTTTTGGGCTGAGCAAGTATGTCAAATTCAATTTCGTCAACGGAAACGCCGAATTCCTGTGCGGCGAGAGCCTTTGCCTCGTCAACTGTTTTTGCGGTGAATTCCTTTTCCATGGTAAATCCCCTTTCATGATCAGAGATCAATCATTGTCGTCATCGTCGTGATATTCCTCGCCGTACTTGAGAGCGTCCTGTCTGCGCGCTTCCGCAAGCTTGCGGCGGTTGATTTCTTTCTGTGTGAGCTTTTCCCCGTTGTATTCAATGGTGGAATTGTCCGCGTCGGTCACCTTTGTCGCGCTGACGTTGACCTGCTTCATGCGCTCGGCGTATTCCGCCTCTGCCTCAGCCTTGAGCTTTTCGGGGCTGTAAAGCTTGTTCAGCACTATTGTCTGAATAATGCCGAATACATAGCTTATCGTCCAGTAGAAGCCCGCGCCTGCCGGAATGGTGAACGCCAGCCACAGCGAGAACAGCGGCATGATATACATTGTTATCTTCATAGCGCCCATGCCTGCGGCGGCGTTGGGGTTGGTCTTTTCCATCATCTTGTTGGAGATGAAGGTCTGGAGCAGCGCCATGAGGAAGGATACGATAGGAACAAGGATAAGCGGGAAGCCGAGGTTGTCCCACGGAACCTGACCGAGCGGGATACCGATAAAGTTAAGGTTATCGTAGAGCTCGGTAAGCTCTTCTCTGAGCTCGGAGCGGATAACGCTCTCGCTGTAAGCGTCCTTGTAAGCGGTGCCGTTCTTTACGGTGCCGAAGCATTCCAGCGCGTAAAGCTCTCTCTGGAGCGAAGCGTTTGCGGTGAACGGTATCGTTTCCGCGTCGGTCGCCTTATAGGAGCCGTAGTGCACCTGAACGGTGTTCATCGCGGACATCGTAGCGTCGGAGAAGCAGTGCGCCGCCTTGTAATCCGCCTTTGCGGCGTCGTCGGCGAGCGCGTTCATCTCCGCCTTTTCGTCGTCGGAAAGCTTATACAGATCCGTTTCGCTGAACATTGTGAACTTGCCGTCGGAGGAAGCGTATTCCTTTGCGATAGCGTCCTTGATGACGGAGTTTACGAGAGCCTTTGAGTCAAGGTCAAGCTTTGCGAACGCCGACATATCCTTTGCCGCTTCGCCGTCCTTGAGGAGGTTCTCGTTATAGTAGTCGAGTATCTTCTGCGCGTCGCGGACAATGCCCTCGTGCTTTGTGAGGTCCTCTGTCTTGAGCTCCGCGAGCTGCTCGTCGGTCTTGTTTATTTCATTGACGAACACGGCGGTGAGCTCGACGTTATAGGATTCCTCGATTATCTCGGACACCTTGTCGGAGTTCACATGGACGATATGCGTCATCGGCTTGTAAACAACGTCCAATACGCCGAACAGGATAAGGAACGTGAGTATCATCGTGCCGCAGCCGCTCATGGGCTTGTAGCCCTGCTGCTGAAGCTTTGCAAGCTCCTCCTGCTGCTTCTGCTGGTTGTTCTTGTATTTCTGCTGTATCTCCTGCACCTTCGGCTGGAATATTGCCGATTTGGCGGAGTTCTTCTGCTGCTTTATCGAAAGCGGGAGCATTGCGAGCTTTATGATAAAGGTAAACAGGATTATCGCAACGCCGACGTTGCTGCATATGAAGTTGTAGATAAAGTATAGGATATAGCCCAGGGGCGTACCTATAAGGCTGTACAGGAAGGTAATAGTGTCCACGTCCTTTCAACGCATCGGTCACAGACGGGCTGTGCCTTTCTTTTGTCCGCAGGTAATTGTATAATTTAATGCGCCCTTGCGCAGTAGTTTTCGTCGTTCAGCGGCGTCTTTCGGCAAGGGCTCTGCGCGCGCCGTCGAAGTCCGAAATATCGGGCAGGTCGTCCGCGTCCCATGACGATTTTGAAACCGTATTTTTTTCCGGTCGAAAACAGAATTTATCGGGCACGGGGTCATAGCCGCAGTTCCCGAAAGGGTTGCACCGAAAAATCCTCCAAAATGCCAAATAACCGCCCTTCACCGCACCAAAACGCCGAATAGCGGTCATCCCGTATTCGGAACAGCTTGGGTAAAAGCGGCAGCAGCGCGGCAGGATCTTTGACAGCGTAAGTCGGTACAGCCTGATCATTCCGAGTAAGATATATTTCATGGCAGCCTTGACATGACGTTCTTTTTCATCAGCGAGAGCACCTGCTGCATTTTAAGCGACGGGGTCTTTGACCTCGCGACGAAAATGAAATCGTAACGCTTTTGTGTCTTTTCTTTTAAAACCGGGTCTAAAAGGCGGAAGGCTTCCCTTATTATCCGCCTTGCCCGATTACGTTTTACCGCGTTTCCGACCTTTTTGCCCGTGACGACGCCGAAGCGGTTAGTCCCTCCGCGGCGCGGCCGCATATAGCACACGAACGCATATGTCACCACAGACTCTCCTTTTTTGAAAAGAAAGCTGAAATCGCGGTTGCTTTTGATCACTTTGTATCTTTTTCTTAAATCAGACATTTTGTGATCGGGATCAGTATGTGAGCTTTTTTCTGCCCTTTGCGCGGCGGCGAGCGAGAACCTTACGGCCGTTCTTGGTTGCCATTCTCTTCATGAAGCCGTGCTCGTGCTTTCTCTGAAGCTTCTTGGGCTGGTATGTTCTTTTCATGTTCGTAAACCCCCTTTGTTCTGCATATCTGTTGTGTAAGGATACAGTTTTCCCGCACACAACTGTCAACAATAATTTATTATAACGTATTGTCAATTGCTTGTCAAGTGGTTTTTCGCAATTTTCATAATTTTTTTGAATACGGCTAAACGCGCGGTAATATTGCATTTGTATTATACAAAAATATGGCTTGTAATCGTTTTAGAAATGTGCTATTATATTAGTAAGATAACTATTGGCGGTATTACGATTTGTTATATATCCGTGATATTATACCGCAAGAAAGGGAGGCGGTCACAATGCTGCGGCTCCGCCGTTCGGTAAAGGCAGACAAAAACACCCCGCAGCTGCGCAGCAGTACGCACAGCGGCAGAAAAATGCGCCATGAGCTTAAATTCATCATCAACGAGGGAACGCGGCTCATTCTGCTTTCGCGGCTCGCTCCGCTGACTTATCCCGACCCGCACGGCGAGGCGGGCGGCTACCGCGTGACAAGTCTGTATTTCGACGACATTTACGGCAGCGGATATCTTGACAAAATAAACGGCATAGAAACGCGCCGCAAATTCCGCGTGCGCGCCTACGGACTTGACCCCTCGCGCATAACGCTGGAGGCGAAGCACAAGGACGGCGAGTTTGTGTCCAAGCTGTCAAACAGGCTGACGCGCGAGCAGTACGAGGCGCTGCTGCACGGCGACTGCTCCTTCATGAGGGAGCACGAGGACGCCGAGGACGCGTTCGGCGAGTTCTACCGCTCCGACAGGCTGACCGCGCTGCGCCCGCGCGTTATCGTCGACTACCGCCGCGAGGCGCTTGTCTACCCGTTCGGGAATGTCCGCATTACATTTGACAAAAAGCTGTCCACCTGCTATAATAGCCTTGATATGTTCGATGAGAAAGCGTTTTACTCTCCGATATATCAGAATGAAATAATACTGGAAGTAAAATTCGACAATTATCTTCCGGACAGCATAAGCGCGGCGCTTCAGGGGCTTAACGCGCCGAGAATGTCGGTTTCAAAATACATAATCTGCTGCGACAGAATGACGGAGGTAAAATCATATGGTTTCTGAATTTTTCGGCACGGTATCCTCGGTGCTGAGCGGGTTCGACTTCACCGCGCAGCTTGCGGATCTTACGGTCGGCACGATCATCGCGACGCTTCTCACCGCGACGGTATGCGGTCTTATCGTTTATCTTGTTTACAGATTTTTCTACCGCGGAGTGGTTTATTCCGAGAATTTCAACATTCTTCTCGTGCTGACGACGGTCGTTACGTCATTCATAATCATGACGATAAGCGCGAACATCGTGCTTTCGCTCGGCATGGTCGGCGCGCTGTCTATCGTGCGCTTCCGCGCGGCGGTAAAGGACCCGCTGGACATAGGCTTCCTTTTCTGGGGCATTGCGGCGGGAATAACCGCGGGCGCGCGGCTCTACTGGGTGGCGCTGCTCGGGACGGTCGTTATCGCGGTGATATACATACTGCTGACTATATTCAAGAAAGAAAAGAAGAGCTACCTGCTTATAGTGCGCTATGACGCGGCGGAGGAAATAAACGTATACGGTCTGCTCGGTAATATCAGGTACAAGCTCAAGAACAAGACGCAGACGGGCGAGCGCGTGGAGCTTACCGTCGAGGTGAGGATAAAGAACAACGACGCAAGCTATGTCAGCCGCTTCAACGAGATAAAGGGCGTTGAGAGCGTTACCCTGCTGGAATACAGCGGCGAGTATATGAACTGACGAGGCGGGTGTATTGCCGCCGAAAACCGAATTATCTTTGGGGGGAAGCTTGTTTTCCCCCATCCGGTTTATCGAAAAAGTCTTTTCAACAAAAAATGAATATTGAATAATGAATAACGAAGAATGAATAATTATGGTATCGGCTTCGCCGATGGTTCTAAAAAATGTGATTATACCGTAATTTCTTAAAATCCGTGCCCGAAGGGCACACCACATTTATTCACTATTCACTATTCTCTATTCATTTTTTATTAAGAAAACATTGTTTTCAGGGTTTATCGACAGTCTGTATGGGGGAAAGCTTGTTTTCCCCCATAGTAATATCCGTTTTTGCCCGATTTACCGAAAAAAGGGAAAATAAAGCCGATTATTTAAAAGAAATCTATAAAGTTTTGTGAATTGCTGCCGATATAATATATAAGAGAATTATGGGATAACTGTATCATCAGACAACAAACAAGGAGGCAGGCATTATGGAGATAAAAAGAATAAACGGCATGATCTCCGCATATCAGACACAGAAAACGGGCGCGCCGCGGAAAAGCTCCGCTGCCGCCGGCGTTAAGAATACAGACAGGGTGGAGTTCGGATTTGACACCGCGCTCGCGGCGGCAAAGAGCGGTATCGCGCAGGAAATAAAGGCGGACGCAGCCCCGCAGGAGCTGACCCGCGCGGCAGGCGCCGCAGAGAAGGGCGTTCCCGCAGAAGATATCGCGGCATACATTCTGATAGGGTGATATGCGATGACGATAAACGAAACGCAGGCGCAGGCTGTTATAAGGTGCCTTGAGATAGACGTCGACTTTTACAGGGAGCTCACCGTTTTCCTCATGAAAAAGCATAACAAGATACTTGAGGACGACCTCGACTGGCTCACCGAGTCGCTCAATAAGGAGCAGGCGTATGTCATGAAAAGCCGTTCGCTCGAGGATAAGCGGATATCGCTTTTCGAGGGGCTGGGTCTTGGCGGCATGAAGCTTTCCAAAATAACGGAAAATGCCCCCGGGGAATACCGCCCGAAGATCAAGATGCTTTCGGGGCAGCTCACCGAGCTTATCGACGGGATAAAAAGCCTTAACGCCGAAACGAACGAGGTAGTAAAGCGCAAGCTTGACAATCAGAGAGAATTTGTAAAACGGGCGGGGATACTCGAAAAGCCCGAAACATATAACAGAAACGCCTCAAGGGTCGCCGGCGGACAGTCCTCCGCCAAGGCTTTCAGAGAGGTCTGAGGAGGAAAATATGCGCCCCACTTTTTTAGGATTTGAAACACAGAAGCGCACGCTGCAGGTCGCGCAGAAGAGCCTTGATATAACGGGAAACAACGTTTCCAACCTTAACACCGTCGGCTACACAAGGCAGAGGGTCGATCTCCATTCGATGTATGTTTCGGGAAATCAGAGCCTGCGCTGGTGCAGCAAGACAAACGGGCTTTCCCTTGCCGGTCAGGGCGTTAATTCCAACGGCGTAAGCCAGATAAGGGATCAGTTTATCGACAAGCGCTACCGCGAGAATGTCGCGACGGAGGCGGAAACGGAAACCACCGTAAATATCCTTTCGGATATCGAGGACATACTCGACGACTTCGAGTCGGACGGACTACAGTATTACACACAGCAGTTCTTCAACGCGCTTCAGGACTACTCCGTAGAAAAGCCCGACAGCGCCGAGGTCGCGACGCTGTCGAGAAACGCGGCGACAAACCTCTGCCGCCTGTTAAACGACTATTCAAACAAGCTTGACGAGGTAGAGGATACATATGTAAGCGAGCTTGAGGACACCCTCACCTATGTTAACGAGCTCACCGACAGGATAAATAAGCTCAACGACAGAATTGCCCGCGAGCTGCTCAACTATAACGAGGGCTACGGACCGAACGAGCTTTACGACCAGCTCAACCTTTACGTTGACGAGCTTGCCACATACGGAAATATCGACGTCACCGAAAATTCAAACGGCGCGTTTACGATAACCATGGGCGGCGTAAAGATTGTCGACGGCGAGAATTTCAAGACGAACCGCCTTTTCATGAAGGATTACGACGTATACGGTCAGGCGATAATTTCCTTTGAGAGCGGCGACGACCTCAGCCTCACCGCCGGCTCGCTCAAGAGCTATCACGATATGATAAACGGCAACGGCGTCTATGCAACGGGTCACCAGAACAGCTCCTACGGCATTGCCTATTTCAGGAGCGCTGTCGACGAGTTCGCGCGGACGCTTGCGGGTATCTTTAATTCCGCGAACGGCGGCGACGAGGACCCCGCGAGAATGATGTTCACCGCAAAGAACGACGGCGCGCTTGTCACGGCGGGAAATATCAGAGTCGCCGACAGCTGGCTGCAGGACGCGACGATGATAGGCAAGGTCAGATGGTTCAACGAGGAAACAGGGCTTTACGAATACGGCTACGACCAGATAAAGGACGAGGTGACAGGCGAGCTCAACCTCCAGAACACCAACGTTCTCTACCTTGTAAAGCAGTTCGGCAACAGCAGTATAAAATTCGGCAACGCCCATGATTTTCAGGGCAGCTTCTATGAATATATCTCGTTCGTATCGAACAGGCTCGGTCAGACGATACAGTATGAAAACAGCCGCTATGAAAGCGCGGTGACAACCGTAGACACGCTGCTCGACGCGCGCGACGATGTTTCGGGCGTACAGCTCGACGAGGAGGGCATAAATATGCTGAACTATCAGAAATGGTACAGCGCCTCCTCAAGAATAGTGACGACGCTTGACGAAATACTTGACAAGCTCATAAACGGCACAGGCAGAGTAGGTCTGTAAACCGGGGGGATAACAGATGAGAATAACAAATTCCACCATATTGCGAGGCTACAACAGGAACCTTAACAGGCTCTCCACGGCGAAGAATGCCTCCGAAAACAAGATATTGACGGGAAGAAGCTTCGCCCGCGCGAGCGAGGCTCCCCTTGCGGCGGCAAAGGCGCTCAACGTCAGAAAGTCGCTTTACGACGCGGCGCAGTATAAGGAAAACCTTGAGGTGTCCGACAAGTTTTACACCGAGGCGGAAACCTCTATGTTACAGGTGTCCGAGCAGCTTGCGGGAATACGCGAAACGATAATCGCGGCGGTCAACTCCACCAAGGACAAGGCGACAGACCTCAATATTTACGCGCAGCAGCTCCAGACAAAGGCAGACGAGCTTGTTTCCATATTCAACACGGACACGGCGGGGCGCGTTATTTTCGGCGGCGAGAGCAACAACCCCATGCCCTTTGAAATAGAGGAGAACAACGGAAACTACACCGTGCTGTATCACGGAGTTCCCGTCAACGCATACGACGACAGCGGCAGCTTTCCTTATTCAAAGGACGTGTACGTCGACATCGGGCTCGGGCTTCAGATGGACGAGGACACGCGGGAGGTCGACCCCCAGTCGGCGCTGCGCGTTTCGTTCAACGGCGCGAAGGTCACCGGCTGCGGCACGGAGGACGGCAGGGCGGATATTGACCTTTCCTCCGTTGTAAACGGCAGGAATTACTGCATTGACGTATACGCGGAAAATGTAAAGAAAACAATTGAGTTCAAGGGCGGCACGAACGACGCGGCAACCGTTGCGAACATTCAGGCGGCGCTTGACAAGGCGTACATGGACACGGGAGTATCGCCGAGGATATCCGACACGGGCGTTATCAGCTCCTACAACGGTACCGTCCAGATAACGAACAACCGAAATGTTGACCCCAAAAAGGTAGCCTCGCTCACATACGAAAATATTTCGGGCTATTCCAATAAATATAAGCTTGACCTTGCTTCAACGGTAAGCGGCGAGGAATATTCCCTCAACATAACGATAGACGGAACGAAAAAGACCGTTTCATTTACCTCAACGGGGGACGAAAGCGCGGACAGAAAGGCGCTTCAAAATGAGATAGACAAGGCTTTCAAGGGCTTGTCCGTCAGCATAGACGAAGACGGTATCATCAGCGCGGAGGGGCATGATATAACCGTTGCGGGAATAGCCACCGCCGACGGGAAAAGCGTGCCCTATGAAAGGGAGTACACCTATTCCAACAATTACATACAGCTCACCCTTGACGCGGCAAAGGCGCTGCGCGACGGTAACATAGAATACGCGAACGGCTGTATCGACAGGATAGTTTCCGCTTCGGAAAACATTCTTGTCGAGATAGCGGACATGGGCAGCAACGAGGAGTTTATCGAATTTAGTATAAACCGCCTTGAAACAAGAGAGCTCAACCTCTCCGAGCGTCAGAAAACGCTCGAGGCGACAAACCTCGAGGAGGAGATAACCCTCATGAAAACCTACGAGGCGCTTTATAACGCTTGTCTGCAAATGTCAAGCTCCGTCGTTCCGAACAGCATTTTCAACTACATAAGCTGATTTACGGCAATGACAACAGGAGGTGTTTGTTATGGACCCTAATTTGCTTCAGATAACGACAATACCGATTCAGATCGAGATAAAGGTCACCAATGCCAAGCTGGAGTATTCCGAGGACAGACAGCCCAAGGTCAACATCACGACCGAGAACGGCGGTTATGTCATGAAGGCTGAACCGCTGCGGCTCAACATTGATACCTATGAGGCGAGAAAGAGCCTCGGCTACGGTCATATGAACAACGAGGACATGGCTTCGCAGAAAGCCTCGGAGGGATTTTCGATAGCGTTTCAGGGAACGGCAAAGGTCGCTTCCGAGGGCAATCAGCTCGCGCGCGGAATGTCCCCGTCCGAGATAGCGATAAACAACGCCCGCGCGGGCGCGACGGTGCAGACCATAATGGAGTTCCTGCCGAAAACGGGCGCAGACATTACGTTCGACGAGGGCAAGCTGAACATAGAATACCATATGGGCGAGCAGGATATCGACTGGGACATCAAGGCGGATCTCCCCATGGAATTTATTCCGGGAAGCGTTGAGTTTATCGTCCGCGACAGACCCCGCGTTGAAATAGAGTACCTCGGCGATCCTATATATGTTCCGCCGAGCTCCAACCCGAACTACGAGCCGCCGGTATTCGACATAAAGGGATAAGGATATGAAAATAAATACAAGAGATTTCGGTGAAACCGAAATAGACGAGAGCACGATAATCAGCATTCCGCGCGGGATAATCGGCTTTGAGGAAACGACGCGCTACACGCTTTTAAGTCCGCTCGGAGAGGACACCTTCCCGATGTGGCTGCAGGCGGTGGACAGCGTTGAGCCCTGCTTCGTGGTTTACGACCCGATGCAGATATACCCCGACTACCGCTTTGAGATATCCGATGAGGAGCAGGAACTGCTCGGCATCAGCGAGGATACGCCGTACAGATGTCTTACCGTTGCGATCGTCCCCGATGATTACCGCAAGACGACCATAAACCTCCGCTGCCCTATCGTGATAAACACGAGGGACAATGTTGCGGCGCAGGTAATTCTTGCGGAGCAGTACGGTTTCAGGCACCCCGTTTATTCCGAGGAGGTCTGAAATGCTGGTTGTAACAAGGCGTCAGGACGAAAGCATAATCATTGCTGACAACATAGAAATATCCGTCCTTGAAATAGGAAAGGATAAGGTAAAGATAGGCATAAACGCTCCGCGCGAGGTCAAGGTGATCCGCAGCGAGCTTAAAGACGCACGGCAGACCAACGAGCAGGCGGCGCACATTTCGGGCGCGGCTCTCGCGGGGCTGCTCGGGGCGAACAATATGGAGGGAAAGTAAATGGCATCCGATATAATGCGTTTAGCGGGTATTTCGTCGGGCTATGACACCGAAGCTATGATAGAGCAGATGATGTCGAGCTATCAGACGAAGATCGACACCCAGCAGAAGAAGCTCACCAAGCTTTCGTGGAAGCAGGAGGCATACCGCGATATCACCACCAAGCTTACCGATTTCAAGGGCAAGTATTTCGACATTCTCAACAAGAAGTCATACCTCATGAGCCCGACGGCGTTCTCGAAGTTCAATTCCAAGATATCGACTGCGAGCAGCGGCGACAAGGCGACGGGTCTTTCCGTGACAACAACGTCCGCCTCCCTTGAGGGAAGCTATAAGCTGAAGCTCAACAAGCTTGCCACGGCTTCAACCGTAAAGGGCAGCACCATGTCCCCCGAGAGCTTCTCGCTCGACCTCGACAAGGCGGCGGAGGCTTCCGCTTATACCACCGAAACGGCGGAGGACGGCTCTGTCACGAGGAATTACAGCTTCAAGCTTGATGTTCAGGTCGGCGGCGTTACCAAGGCCGTCGAGTTTAATGTTTCTGCCGCAGAAACAGATGGCGCCATTGATATGGACGCCTTCAGAACAGATGCTCTGTCCGCGCTGAACACCGAACTCCGGGACGCTTTCGGCTACTCGGGAAGAACAGGATCAGCGGCGGCAGGCGCGGTAGACGACGCAGGAAACGAGTGGTTCATTCAGGCGAAGGCGGACGGCGGCAAGCTTACCTTTGCCGTGGGCGGAAATGCGACAGCCTCCATCACCGAAAAGGAGGGCGTATTCGGGCTTTCCGAAAAGAGCGAGAAGCTCGCCGTTTCGACTCAGAGCGCCGTTACGGGCACCAATTCCGTTGCGGTTGAAGTCGGCGGAAAGGTTAAGAACGTTTCCTTTGAGGGCGTTTCCTCGACCTATTACGACAGCAGGAACGAGAGCGGCAACGAGGCTATCCTAAAGGAATACAACGAGCTCAAGCTTGCCGCATACAAAAAGGATAAGAAGCTCTCCGACAGCGCGGAGGTAACGCAGGAGCAGCTTGACAATTACACCTACACAGGCACGCAGGCGGCAAAGGACAAGAACTCCGCCGCGCTGACGTCTGCGCTCAACAGCGCTTTCAGCGAGGACGGCGTTACCTTTAAGATAGACGGCTCCTACATCACCGCAACCAAGGGCGGCGAGGCGCAGGAGTTCTCCATGACGTCGACCGAGGGCGGAACGCTCGGTCTTACCAAGGGCACTGCGTCCAACAAGTATTCCGCAAAGACAACGCTTGCGGATATGGGAATTGCCGCGGACGAGAACGGGAAATATTCCTTCAAGATAAACGACAAGGAGATATCCCTTGACAAGGACGCGACCATATCCTCTCTTATTTCCGCTGTGAACAAGAGCGGCGCGGGCGTTACCATGACCTATTCCAACCTTACGAACAGCTTTGATATCACCGCAAACGACATGGGCAGCGCGGGAAAGATATCCATTGAGGGCAACGATATCACAAAGGCTCTCGGGCTGACCGCCGAGGACGGAAGCGCGGTCAATTACACGCAGGGCGAGAACGCTGTGTTTGAGCTCAACGGCGTTGAGATTTACCACAACTCCAACAGCTACACGACGGACGGAACGACCTTTACCTTCGGCGACGAGATGGCGCTCGGCGAGACCTATACCGTAGGCATTGCAAAGAGCTACGACGACGTAAAGCAGACGATAAAGGACTTCGTTTCCGACTACAACCAGCTCATCAGCGATGTTTATGATCAGATAGGAACATCGCCCAAGCGCGACGACAATAACAATACATACGAGCCGCTCACCGACGCGCAGAAGGAAGAAATGAGCGACGACGAGGTTGAAAAGTGGGAGAAGTTCGCGAAGCAGGGTCTGCTGTACAACGATCCCACCGTTTCGGGGATAATGTCGTCGGTAAGAACGGCGCTTTACAACAGCGTTACGCTGGAGGACGGAAGCAGGTTCGGGCTTTACAATATGGGTATAAAGACCTCGAACGACTATACCGAGCACGGCAAGCTTGAAATAGACGAGGACGCATTCGACAAGGCGTTCGACGAGAACCCCGAGGCAGTCATGAAGCTGTTCACCGACAGCAGCGGCATAATGCAGCAGGTGAACAAGGTGCTTGACAATGCCGTAAGAACAAGCTCAACGAACAGAGGCTCGCTTATCAAGAAAGCGGGACTTGACAGCGGCTCCAGCGCTACCGACAACGAGATCTACAAGCAGATGAAGAGCGTTCAGGATCGTATCTCCTCGCTCCAGGATAAATATGACAGCAAGGAAGAATACTGGTGGAAGGTATTCACCAATCTTGAAACCATGATGTCGGATCTCAACAGCCAGTCGAGCTACCTGAGCTCCTATCTCGGCTATTAAATAACAAAGAAAAGGACATTGTAAAATGGTAAACCCTTATTCGGCATATAAAAAGCAGTCTGTTCAGACGATGACGCCCGTCGAGGTCGTCATCAAGCTGTACAGCGAGATCGAGCGCCAGCTCGCGATCGGCGTCAGCGCCGTCGAGGACGCAAAGGACTACGCCAAGTCGAACGCCGCGTTCCAGAAAGCGCAGGAGTGCATCGACGCGCTCCGCGAGGGGCTTGATATGTCCGTCCCGATAGCGAAGAACCTTGAGTCGCTTTATATCTTCTTTTATAAGGAGATAATCAAGGCGAACATACATAAGGACTGCACCGAGATAAAGAAGATCATACCTATGTTCGGAGAGCTCCGCGACGCGTTCACGCAGATAAGCCAGATGACAAAGGAAGAGATCGAGGCGCAGGAAAAGGCAAATAACAGGAAATAAATCCTTGAGGGGGGAAGCTTATGGCAGAGTTGTTCGGCTGTGAAAAGGTCACCGGGATCATGCTCAGTATACTTGAAACTCTTCAGGAGTATGAGCGGCAGACCGATTCGATGATAAACGCCGATCTGGAAACTATCCAGAAAGGGCTTATCGCCAGAAACGAGCTTATCGACGACCTTGAGGATCTGAAGCTTTCTCTCGAAAGCGCGATAGACTGCGAGGAGGAGCCCGAGCGGCAGCTGCTAAGGGCGCTCACCCACGGGAGCTACGTCAGCGTCCCGCTTGACGAGGCGCACAAAAATCTTCAGCTGATACAGCGCAACGTCACTGTTGCAAAGCAGAGGATACTCGACAAGGATAAGGTGATATCCGGTCAGTTCAGAAATCAGCATATGGATTCCCGCCGCGAGCTTGAACAGCTCAAGCAGACCAAGCAGAAGATAGGCTACTACAACAGCGCGGTCGTTGGCAGGGCGACGGGTCAGTCGTTAAACAAAAATCTATAATCAACGTGGGGGAAAGCGCTCGTTTTCCCCCTCGGACTGTCGATAAACCCTGAAAACAGGCTTTATCTTAATGAATAATGAATATTGAATAGTGAATAGTGAATAAATGTGGTGTGCCCTTCGGGCACAGATAAAAGCGCGGTATAATCGCATTTTTTTTAGAACAATCGGCGAAGCCGATACCGCCATTATTCATTCTTCTTTATTCATTATTCAATATTCATTTTTTGTCGAAAAGACTTTTTCTACAAGCTGTGGGGAAAGCGCTCGTTTTCCCCCTTATTCGTTGGCGGTAAATGAGGGGTGAATTTGATGGGCTGTACGCTTTGCCCGAGAATGTGCGGCGCGGACAGGGACAATAAAACGGGCTTCTGCGGCATGGGGAGCACGCTCCGTGCGGCGCGCGCCTCGCTGCACCGATGGGAGGAGCCTTGTATTTCCGGAACGGCGGGGAGCGGCGCGGTGTTCTTTTCGGGCTGCGTGATGAGGTGCGTTTTTTGTCAGAATTACGATATTTCGGCGCTGCGCGGCGGCGCGGATATTACCGGGAGCAGGCTTGCGGAGATATTCCTTGAGCTTTGGGGCAAGGGCGCGCATAACATTAACCTTGTGAACCCGACGCATTTTGTCACGCAGATAATTCCCGCGATAGAGCAAGCGCGGGCGGCGGGGCTGAATATTCCCATAGTATACAACAGCGGCGGGTATGAGCGGGTCGAAACGCTTAAAATGCTGGAGGGGTATGTCGATATTTACCTGCCGGATATAAAGTATTTCGACGACGGCGCGGCGGTGCGGCTGTCGGCTGCGCCGAATTATTTTGAAACGGCGATGGCGGCTGTGGAGGAGATGGTGCGCCAGACGGGCGCGCCGCAGCTTGACGAAAACGGGATAATGCGCCGCGGAACTATCGTGCGGCACCTTGTCCTGCCGAATATGTACAAGGATTCCGTGGAGGTTATCCGCCGCGTCGGAGAACGCTTCGGCGGGAGGATACTGTTCAGCCTTATGAGCCAGTACACCCCATTCGGGCGGGTAAAGACCGACCCCGAATTTGAGAAAATGCGCCGCAGGATCACAACGTTCGAGTACAATAAAGCGCTGGACGCGGTGATAGAAGCGGGGCTGGAGGGCTATATGCAGGAGAAAAGCTCCGCCCGCGAGGAATTTACCCCCGAATTTGATTTAACGGGTATTTAACGGGAATAAAGGGTTGACAAGGCGGGAATTTTGAGTTATAATAGACTTTGTGAAAAAACGGGCGGCATAACGGAATGCGGTGAATAATCCGCAGCAGTCCCCGCTGCCGTGAGGAAGTTGCGTTGGCGTCGATATTGTCACTGGGGGCATTGCCCCGGGGAAGGCAGGCGCTGCGTGTGATATTCCGAGCCGGAAGACCTGCCACCGTTATTTTCCGAGCGGCATTGGCTGCGTAAGCCGAGCGGCGGCTTTTGTTCGCCTTTGCCGGGAATAATTTTATCGGAGGAATAAAAAATGAAACTCACAAAGTTCGCGGCAGGCCTTGCCGCAGCGGCTGTCCTTGCCGCAACAGCAATTTCCGCAGGCGCGGAATCGTCAGAGCTCGAGCCCGCAGGCTATGTTGCCTTTACGGCTGTAAAGAGCACGATCGGTCAGGGCTTTACCGTTGAGCCCGTCAGCGTTCCCTTCTACGAGGGCGAAAAGGGCATTGACGTTGTAAAGCGCGCTGCCGACATTCAGTATTCCGAGAGCGATTACGGTCCCTATATAACCGGCTTCGCGGACAACGGCGGCGAGGAGATATACCTCCCCGAGGAAATAGCGGCTGTTGTTCCCGAAACGACAGGCAGGACTGCCGAGGGATACCTTTCTTCCATGGATTACACCGCAGAGAGCGGCTGGAGCTATTTTGTCAACGGCGAATATGCTATGGTTGGCATAGGCGACTACACGCCCGCTGACGGCGATGTTCTTGAATTCAGATTTTCCGTTTACGGCTACGGCGCGGATCTCGGCGTTGACAACAGCAGCTGGGGCGGCGCGGCGGCGCTGAATACACAGCCCGACTTCTCCAGGCTTATAAAGCTCTGCGCGGCTGAGCCCGAGAGCACAAGGGACAGCGTTGAATACACCGCAGCTATGGAAGTTCTTGCGGAATGGGGCGTAACTCAGGAAGATGTTGACAATGCGGTAGCTCTCCTTTCCAACGACGCGCGCACTGTTGCGGGTGGTGACGAAACGGTGGTTGAAAGCAGCGACGAAGCGGTTACCGATACGGCTTCGGATACGGCTTCCGATACGGCTTCCGATGACAAGGCAAGCCCCGAAACAGGCGTTGAGGGTATGGCGGTAATTCTCGGAGCGGCTGTTCTTGCCTGCGGCGCACTTGCTCTTGTTAAGAGAAAATAATGCGCGCGGCTAAGCTAAAAATAGCCTTTTCGGCGGTCTGCATGGCATTTATTATTGCGGTGCAGACTGCTTTTTGCTATGCGGCAGCGGCTTCGTCCGGGGAGCGCGGCGCGGCGATATCGGGCGTGTTTTCGCTTCTTTCGGGGGGTAACTCCGATGCTGACTTCCTTGACGGCGCGGACAGCGGCTCGGTATGGGCGCCGCTGTGCTATATCCGCCTTTACGGAACGGACGGCGCGGAGGGCTATGCGGGGCGAATGCTGGCGGCGGCGGAGGAGCTTGTTGACCGTGACGGATTTGTCACCCCGACCGAGCTTCAGCGCGCGGCGGTAGTGCTGTCGGCGCTCGGGAAATGCCCGCGCGGGCTTATCGACAGGGCGGTCTACCTTAACAACGACCTTGACAGGCAGGGCTTTAACGCGTGGCTGTGGGCGCTCATTGCGGCGAACTGCTCGGGTGCGGAGCCGCCCGAAAACGCGGTCAATACCCGCGAGAGCATTACCGCGCACATTCTTTCAAGGCAGCTTGCCGACGGAGGATTTGCGCTTTTCGGGGACAAGGCTGACGCAGATGTCACGGCGGCGGCGATATACGCGCTCGCGCCCGTGAGCGGGAACGCGGAAGTATCGGCGGCAGTGTCGGCGGCGGTGGAATGCCTTTCGGGAATGCAGCTTGAAAACGGCGGGTTCATGTCGGTAGGCGTTGAAAACTGCGAAAGCGCGGCGCAGGCGGTGATAGCGTTCACTGCCGCGGGGGTGAAGGACGAAAGGCTTGAAAAGGCGGTCGGCGCGGTCATGAGTTACCGCCGCGGGGACGGCGGCTTCGCGCATACCTTCGACGGAGAAAGCAACCGAGTTGCAACGGTGCAGGCGCTTGAAGCACTGACGGCATTGGAGCTGTCCGAGCGCGGCGAGCTTCTGTTCGACGCTCCCCTGCCCCGTGATGAATTGGCGGTCGGCGAGGGAAACGGCGTGGAAAATACCCCCGAAACAAGCGCGGCGGTCGGCACAGGAAATACCCCCGAAACAAGCGCGGCGGTCGGCGCGGAGAGTAACCCCGAAACAAGCGCGGCGGTCGGCGCGGGAAATACCCCCGAAACAAACGCACCGACATTCGGCGGGCAGGACATCAAGCTTATAATATGCGTTGTCTGTGCGGCGGGAGCGTTGGCTTGCGCGGTTTTATTCGCGGTCAAACGGCGCGGCGGGCTGCTTGCGGCGGCTGTAGTACTTGCGGTATGCGGCGGCGGAGTGTGGCTGCTTGACATAAAAACACCCGAGGAGTATTATGGGCAGGAGGAGCAGAGCGGCGTTGCCGTGACGGTTTCGGCGGACTGCTCGGCGGTGCTTTCGCGCATGGGGGACATTGACGAGGCGGTAAATCCCGCGGAGGTCATTCCCGCCGACGGCGTTGTCATCGGGCAGACCGAGGTGAGCGTTGCCGAGGGCGGGACGGCGTTCGACGCGCTGACCGCAGCGGCGCGCGCGAACGGAGTGCGCGTGGACTACACCGGCTCGGTCTACGGCGTGTATATTAACGGCATCGGGTTTATATACGAATTTGGCTTCGGCAGCACCAGCGGCTGGATGTACAGGGTGAACGGTGAATTTCCCGACACCTCGGCGGGAACTTTTGTGCTTTCCGAGGGGGATAAAGTGGAATTTATCTACACCTGCGACATGGGAAATGATATTCGGAGGTAACTATGGCGGCGAATTGTGACGAGTGCGTAAATTACGTCTACGACGAGGAATGCGGGTACTACACCTGCCTTGTGAACCTCGACGAGGACGAGATGTACAGATTTTTGCAGGGCGGCAATTTTGACTGCCCGTACTTTGACCCCGATGATGAATATGCTATCGCGAGAAAGCAGTGAAAAACGCAAAAAAATATCCCCGCCGTACAGCGGGGATATCGTTTTGTTGAACCAAATTATTCAGCGGTGTAAGGAATGAGGGCGATCTGTCTTGCTCTCTTGATAGCTGTTGTCAGCTCTCTCTGGTGATAAGCGCAGCAGCCGGTAACGCGGCGGGGCAGGATCTTAGCGCGCTCTGTCATGCACTTTCTGAGCTTAGCAACGTCCTTGTAATCGATAAATTCGGATCTGTCAACGCAGAACTGGCATACCTTTTTTCTGGCACGCTTAACGGGATGAGCGGATCTTTCAAACTTTTCAGCCATGATACTGAACCTCCTTTATAGAATGGATAATCGGAAATTTCGCCGTTCTTTCAGAACGGGTAGTCGTCGTCGGTCGCCGCCGAGGAGAAGTCCGCAGCGGGTGCGGAGGTCTGCGGAGCCTGATAGCTCTGCGCGGGGGGAGCCGACGGAGCAGGAGCGGGATAGCTTTCGCTGTATGCGCCGCCTTGCGGCTTTGAATCTCCTGCAAAACTGAGCCTGTCAGCAACTATTTCATACCATGTTGCGGGGTTGCCGTTTTTGTCGGTGTACTGTCTGGTGTTAAGCTCGCCCTCGACAAGGATAAGTCTGCCCTTGTTGAAGTAGCGGGAAACAAACTCCGCCTGCTGACGCCATGCGACCACGTTAAAGAAATCGGACTTCTTTTCCTCTCCCTTTGTCTGGAAACGCCTGTCTACGGCTATGCGGAACGAGCATACGCTTACTCCCTGCGGAGTGGTCTTTAATTCGGGGTCAACAACAAGGCGACCCATCATAATAACCTTATTATACACTTGAAGCACCTCCTGCCGATATGAATGCTGCCGCGATTACTTGGACAGAACTACGATGGAACGCAGAACGCCGTCGGTAATGTTGATGATACGCTCGAGCTCAGCGGGGAAATCGGGCTTGGACTCGAAGTTGTAGAGTACATAGTAGCCTTCGCTCTCGTAGTTGATCTCGTAAGCGAGCTTTCTCTTGCCCCACTCATCAATGTTGGTGAGTGTTCCGTTATCCTTGATAAGGTCAGCGAACTTCGCTGTCAGAGCCTTGATCTGCTCCTCGTCCTTCTTCAGGGAGAAAACGATGATTGCCTCATACTTTTCTGCTAACTTTGCCATTAAAAGCACCTCCTTATGGATATATATCCCGCAGTTTTTCTGCGAGAAAGGGGTCAATGACTGATTTACAGCCTTAACTTCATTATTATATCAGATAAATTCCCGTTTGTCAAGCCCTTTTCGGAACATTTTTCATTTATCGGGTGTTATCTTCCATATCTCGCGGGCGTAGTCGGCTATAGTTCTGTCGGAGCTGAACTTCCCTGCGGACGCCATGTTTATCCAGCACTTCTTCATGAAGCCGTCCCTGTCGCTGCGGTAATCGGCGTTGGCTTTAAGCTTTGCCTCAACATAGCTCTCGAGGTCGCCGAGGAGGTAGTAGTGGTCGGGCTTGTGCCAGATTGCGCCGTCCAGCAGCGAGTAATACAGCTCACTGAACGAGCCGTTCCCGCCGTCGGTGAATGTCCCGTCGATAAGCGTGTTCACCACGCGGGCTATCTTTTCGTTTTCGGCGTAAATGCGGCGCGGGTCGTATTCGGGCATTATTTCCGCAAGCTCCTCGACGCGCGCGCCGAAGATGTAGTTGTTGTCAATTCCCGCTTCCTCGGCTATTTCAACGTTAGCGCCGTCGTAGGTGCCGAGCGTTACCGTGCCGTTGAGCATGAATTTCATGTTGCCCGTGCCGCTTGCCTCGGTGCCTGCGGTGGATATCTGCTCGGAGATGTCGGCGGCGGTGACAAGCTTTTCCGCATAGGATACGTTGTAGTTCTGCACAAAAACGACCTTTATCGCGCCGTTTATCTCGGGGTCATTGTTCACGAGCTTGGCTATCTCGTTGATGTACTTTATAATTGCCTTTGCGCGGGAGTAGCCGGGAGCGGACTTTGCGCCGAAAATAAATGTCGTCGGCGCGAAATCCTTAATACTGCCGTCCTTTATACCATAATATATATAAAGTATGCTGAACGCGTTGAGAAGCTGGCGCTTGTATTCATGCAGGCGCTTTATCTGAATGTCAAATATGCTGTCGGGGTCAATGCTCACGCCCTCATGCGCGGCGATATAGTCGGCGAGAGCGCGCTTGTTGTCCGCCTTTATTGCGGCGAAGCGGTCAAGCTGCGCCTTATCGTCGGCATATTTTTTCAGACCGCTCAGCTGCGAGAGGTCGGTTATCCAGTTTTCATTCCCGAGAAGATCGGTTATCTGCGCGGAAAGCGCGGGGTTGCACAGCGCGATCCAGCGGCGCGGCGTTATGCCGTTCGTCTTGTTCTGAAAGCGCTCGGGGTAAAGCTCGTACCACTCGGGCAGGGCGTCGTGCTTTAATATCTCGGTGTGAATGCGCGCAACGCCGTTTGTGGCGCTCGAGCAGTATATTGCCATTTTCGCCATGTGAATAGTGCCGGAGCAGACGGGCTTCATTTGGTCTATCTTCTCCCTAGGCATTCCGCGGCGGTACATATCCGCGATGAACGCTTCGTTTATGCGGAGAATGATGGAATAAACCTCGGGGAGAATTTTCTCCATAATGCCCGTGCCCCATTTTTCGAGCGCCTCGGACATAATGGTGTGGTTGGTGTAGTTGAAGGTTTTCTGTGCTATTTCCATAGCCTTGCCGAAGTCAAGACCGAACTGCTTTGTCAGCACGCGGATAAGCTCGGGGATAGCGATGGTGGGGTGGGTGTCGTTAAGCTGAACGCTGTTGTACTGCGCGAAGTCCTCGATATTTCTTCCCGCTTCGACGTGTTTTCTTACCAGATCGGCAATTGACGCCGCGGAGAAGAAATACTCCTGACGAAGGCGGAGCACCCTGCCCACGTCGGTGCTGTCGTTGGGGTAAAGCACCTGCGAAATGCTCTGCGCGGCGTTCTGGCTGCGGAACGCGCCGATAAAATCGGAGTTGTTGAACGCGTCGAAGTCAAATGCCTGCGGCGCTTCCGCCTGCCACAGGCGCAGTGTCCCCGCGAAATCGTTCTTGTAGCCGAAGATCGGCATATCATAAGGAACGGCGAGCACTTCAAGGTCGCTGAAACGGATCGTTACCGCGTCGTCGTCAATGCGGCGGCTCCACGGGTCGCCGGATTTCGTCCAGTCGTCGGCGTATTCGCACTGGAAGCCGTCCTCTATCGTCTGCCTGAACAGACCGTATTTATAACGTATGCCGTAGCCCGTCAGCGGCAGCCGCATTGACGCGGCGCTGTCGAGGAAGCAGGCGGCGAGCCTGCCCAGACCGCCGTTTCCGAGGGCGGCGTCCTCTATCTCCTCGAGGTCGCACAGGGACGCTCCCGCGCTGTTCAGCAGCTCCTCGGCTTCGTCGTGCAGACCGAGGCAGAGAATGTTGTTGTATATCGCGCGCCCGACGAGGAACTCGGCGGAGAGGTAGCTTGCGGAGCGGCCTTTCGGCGCGCTTGCCTTCATCATCGGCACAGCCTGTTTCATTATCGCGCGGGACAGCGCGTCGTGAAGCTGCGGCGCGGTGGGTCTTTCGCCGGGTTCCATGTCGGCGAGCAGTTCGGAAAAGTCCTTTTTGAGCAGGTTCTTGTCTATCATGGCGTTCTCCTTGATGTTTTGGGAATAAATGCAGACGGTACGTCTGTCGGTTATGTCATTCATTATACCATATAATAGCGCGTAAATCAAGAGTCAGTGCGGTCGTTTGGTTACAAATTTCAGACTGTCGGTAAACCCTGAAAACGGTGTTTATCTTAATGAATAATGAATAGAGAATAGTGAATAATGAATAATTTTGGTGTGCCCTGCGGGCACGGATATTAAAAAGTGCGGTATAATAATGTTTTTCGTAAAAATCGGCGGAGCCGATACCACCATTATTCATTCTTCATTATTCAATATTCATTTTTGCCGAAAAGCCTTTTTCGACAAACCGGAATTTGTTTGATTTACAAATTTGATAATAAAATATGTGAAAGGCAGATTATTTTGGTTAAAGTGCACATTTGCGGGGTAGGAATTTCTACACACAAAAAAGGCGTTTTATGGCTTGTCGGCGCAAAAAAAGTGTTTCCACCGCTTGAAATAACGTTAAATTTATGTTATAATTAAACTATTCAAGCAGGTAAGGGTAAGCTATGCCTGTTGCGCGGCTGCCACTGCTGAGATTTATGCAATGACACTGCATTGCGGGGGAATGGAGGTAATCCGGTGAAAAAATTCTCTTATGTTGCCACTGACGTCAACGGAAAAACCGTTCGCGGTCAGGAAATGGCGGAGGATTATTTGGAACTTCAGCAAAAGCTGAAGGAACGCGGACTGTACTGTACAAGATACCGTGACCTCGGCGCGAACAACGCCGCCGACGTCAAGTACAAGTTCAAGACAAAAGAGGTATCATTCATAAGCAGACAGCTTGCGTCTATGACGTCGGCAGGTCTGTCGCTCGTAAGAGCGCTCAACATACTCCAGGAACAGCAGGAAAACAAGAAAGCAAAGGCTGTTCTGCTGGATATCTACGAGGAGGTACAGAAAGGTAAATCCTTCTCCGATGTCCTCAACACAAAGCCGGGCGTTTTCCCCGAGCTTTTCGTGAGCATGGTGTCCGCGGGCGAGGCTTCCGGTACGCTCGACCAGATGCTCAACCGAATTTCCGACCACTTCGCCAACGCGAACAAGACCGCGAACAAGGCGAAGAGCGCGATGGTCTACCCTCTTGTTCTGTTCGTTCTGCTTATTGCGGTTATCGTGCTGCTGTTCGTTGCGGTACTTCCGCAGTTCGGCTCGATGATGGCTCCCGAGGATATGCCGCCGCTTTCTGCGGCGCTGATGGCGTTCTCCGATTCGCTGATAAATCAGTGGTACATATATGTTATCGCGGTTGCGGCGCTCATCGTTGCTATCTGGTTCATACTCAAGACGCCTGTCACAAGGCTGAAGTTCGACGAGCTGATCCTGAAGATACCCAAGGTAGGAAAGCTTATTTCCACCATGTACACCGGACGTTTCGCGAGAAACATGGCTAACCTTTACGGCGCAGGTCTTCAGATGGTCGACTGTATCGAAAAGTCTGTTTCCGTTATAGGAAATTCCTACGTTACCGAGCGCTTTAAAGACGTCGTTGCCGATATAAAGCTCGGTGAAAGTATGTCGAAATCCATAGAAAAGACCGGAATATTCGAGGGTATGTTTACCTCGATCATTTACGTCGGAGAAGAATCCGGTACGCTGGATACCATTCTCGGCAAGGCTGCCGACTATTACGACGAAGAAGCGGACGCTGCCATCACGAAGCTCGTCGGACTTATGGAACCTCTCATGATCATCATCATGGGCGTTGCGATAGGTGTATTCCTCGCAGGTATGTTCCCGATGCTCTACGGCAGCATGACCAATGTTACCTGATTCCGACCGAAAAAACAGACTTTATGAGGTGAAAATATGCTTTCAATTGATATTACCGACAGACAAATCAAACTTGTCAGAGGCGTTCACAGCGGAAACAAGATCAGAGTTCAGGACGCCGATATGCGCGAGCTTTCCATGGGCATGGTTTCCAACGGATACATAACCGATGTCCCCATGGTTGCCGCAGAGCTCAATGATATCATCAAGTCAAAGGATATCAAGGAAAAGGACGCGATCGTGTCCATTACCTCCAGCTCCATAGTTTACAAGGAAATGCTGCTCGCAAAGCCCAAGACGATGAAGAACCCCGCTATCATCGAGGCGATGATCCAGTCGAGCATGAATATTTCCAACGAATACAACATCTCCTTCACCATCGCGGGCGAAACCGAGGACGAGGAGAAGAACAAGCTTATCAAGGTCATCGCGGCTGCCTGCCCGCAGCGCCTTGTTGACGGATATGTAAGACTTTTCTCCCACATAGGTATCTCCCTCAAGGGCGTGAATATCTCGAACAACTCCGTAACCCGCCTTATCGTCAACGCGCCGAAGATGGCTGACAGAATGCCGCTTCTGCTCATTCAGATAGACAAGGGCTTCCTCAACATGAACCTTTACGAGGACAATCAGCTCGTATTCTCCCGTTATTTCAATGTTGACCCCAACGACTACGACAACGCTCCGAACTATCTGACCCGCGCGGTTTACGACAACCTTTTCAGAATGCTCCAGTTCATCAGGAGCAGAAAGGGCGCGAAGCCGCTTAAGGAGATAATGTTCTACGGCGACATCGAGAACTTCATCGAGCTCACCAATACGATCTCCTCCTTTAATATCCCCGCAAATATCCTCTCGACGCCGACAAGCGTCGTGACGATGACGGAAATTGACTTCACAAAGTACGCGAACGCTATCGGCGCGCTTTACCGCCGCAACAAGGAACTCGAGCACATCAACCTCCTCGAGGCGACCTCCGCAAAGGAATCCAAGGGCATGAACGGCTTCCTGCTCGGTCTTGCGGCAGCCTGCGCGGGCACGGTGCTTGTCGTTGCGGGTATCTGCGTTGGTCTTGAGATAATTAACAACAACTACAAGTCCGAGATAACCAGAGTTCAGAACCAGCTCAACGACCCCGCGCTTGTGGGCGACCTCGCGACCGTTGACACCAGAAACTCGATGCTGCGCGGCTTTGAGCAGTATAACTCCACGGTAAACCAGACGGTGCTGCTGTTCAACTATCAGCCTAAGGTACAGAGCTATGTTATCGAAAAGCTCCGCGAGCCTATCGACAACAAGGACGGTATCCTTTCCGATAAGGAAGAGCTTGAGGTTCAGGAGATATCCATAAGCGGCTATGATGTTACTGTGACATTTATCGGTATGTGCAAGGGCAACCCCGCTCACATTCCGTCCGCATACGCGGAATACCTCACCGAAAAGGTTAAGGATAAGTACGGCGATCCTTATTTCAACAGCGTTACCTACACAGGCTTCGAAAAGTCCAATATGAGCGAGCTGGCGACATATTCCATGCTTTCCGCGGAGGATACCGAGAAGTATGACACGGTATTCACCTTCGATATAAGCATGAAGCTCAACATGGGCAGCGACGAGAAGAACGCTACCATTGATCTCAACCCCGCCGAAAACGCTGAGGGTGCTGACCAGACAGCAGGAGGTAACCAGTAATGAAACTTAGTAAACAAGAACGCATTGCGGCGCTCATAGTTGCAGTCATAGTCATTCTTGCGGTTGGAATATTCGTATTTATCAAGCCGAGATTTGAGGCTATAGGCACCACCACCGCGACACTTAACACAAAGCAGCAGGAATATGTTGACGCGCTTGCAAAGCAGTCGACAAAGGACGGGCTGAAGGAGCAGGTTCTTGACGCGTATGAGCGCGGCGAGCACCTTGCGGATATGTTCTTCCCGGAGCTTACCTCGTATCAGGCGGATCAGGAATTCAGAGAGTTCCTTTCTCAGTGCAAGGCGAACGTTATCATTGAGCAGCTTGATGTCGGCGAGCCTTCCACAACCACCCTCGGAACATCGTTCTATACTCCCACAGAGGTTGAATACGACCTGAAAACCTACGTTACACAGGGTCTTGAGTCCACCGAGGAGGAGCTTGCGTTCCAGAACCGCAGACAGACGCTTCAGGACGCGCTCGGCTCCGCTCAGACGATCGGCTCGATATCCATTGAATTTACGGTAAGCGCGCTTGAGCAGGAGGAGCTTATCAAGTTCTGCGACGAGGTTAACGAGTATTTCAAGGATGAGAACGGCACTTCCACAAGAAAGGCTATCATGCTCGGCGGCGCGACATTCACCTATCCCCTCGTTGAAACTAAGTATGAAAAGCTCTGCGAGGAGATCCTTGCAAAGGCGGACGAGGACGGCAACAAGGCGCTCTACAAGAACGCAGGTCAGACCTATACTCCCGAAAACACCGCTAATACCGGAACGAACGAGGACGAAAAGGATTCTGTCGTTGTAAGCGATTACCTCTTCTCCCTTTCCACCAATATCACATTCTTCAGCGTTGAACGTATGCTCGATCCTACCGATCAGCTCGACGCTCAGGACGGTATCATTTTCTGATGCTAAAGCATAGAATGATAGAATGAAGGGTCAGCGCCGCGCGGGAGCGTCTGCGCGGCATTGCCCCGGGGTCACGATCGGCGGCGAGCCGATGGAGGTACGATAATAATGGCACACAAATTAAGAAAATACCTTAGCAGCCGCGGAAGCGCGCTGTTTATGGTACTCAGTACGATGACCGCACTGTTAATTGTGGCGATGGCAATGTATTTTTCCGTTGTTTCGTCGCGGTCTGTGCAGTATGCGGTCTTTAATCAGCAGCAGTCATATCAGTCTGCTTCTTCTATTTCCGATGTTCTGCTTTCGGGTCTGAAGGACGGTTCGCTTGCTTCGGGAAGCAACGATCTTCTCTCCGCGCTTGACAGCATGAATATCGGCGATACGATTTCCACGGGCGACAACGGCTTTGTCACCCTCGGCGCAACGGGCGGCGGCGCGCGCTCCGACGAGGATCAGGTCGGCGCTTATTCCGTTGATATCACCCGACTTAACGACGAGGAGATAAACGGCGATCAGAACAAGACGTTCGACATCGCAACAACGACTTATGTAAACGGCGTTGCGGAAACGGTCCACACCTTTGTCCACGTTAAATTGAGCAGCATCGAAACTGACGCGGGCATCACGCAGGTATTCGCGTCGACGGGATATGTTCCCAACGATACCTACCTCGAGGGCGGTCAGTTCCTCACCGACGTGTTCTTCGATAACGAAAACACCGTCATCAACGCATACGGCGGCAAGGGCATGGAGTTCACCGGAAACCTTTACTGCGGCGGCTCGCTCACAATGCACAGCTATATCGCAAAGACAGGCTCCGATCCCGTTGTCTGGGCGATAAGAAACAAGCTCACGATCGAAAAGGATTGTAACACCGCAATGAACCTTCACGGCGGCGTTGTATTGGTCGGCGGCGATCTTGTCGTAGAGAGTGCAGCGACATTCACCAATGCGGACGTTTATGTAAACGGCGACGTTTATATAAAGGGCGCAACGGGTCTGAGCCAGGTCGATAACCTGTTCGTAAACGGTAATATCTACGTTGATGGCGGCATATGGTGCACGCTTAAGAACGTCTATTATTCCGACACTACCAAAATATTTACGGGTAATTTTTACAGCCCCGTTGCTGCAAGCGGCAGCGGCAGGGCAAACGAAGCCGCGATCATTTTCGCTGACCGCAGCCTTACCGGTAATTTTGCCTCCAACGCTATCGGCAAGCTCGAGAAGTGGGACGGCAGCTATGGTATGAATTACGACGATTTCATCACCACGCTCGACGAATCCACTTCCACCTGCACCTATTATAAATGGGTAATCAACGACGGCATGGACGACGAGGGCAAGACCGACAAGGATCTCAAGAAGCTCCCGTCCTATGTCAGCGAGCTTGACACCGCCTCCGGCACAGATGTCCACAAGACATTCAGGTTCAATCTGGGCAACATGGGCGAGATAAACGGCATTCCCCAGCAGACCTTTGTTCAGACGGTTGAATATGAAAAGGACACTCTGGAGGGCTTCATAGTCGACGATGTTATCTGCGAGATGGGCAACACCACCTGCAACCACATGGCGATAATCATTGACACGGGCGACGACCCCGACAATGTTATGACCATTCGTGTTACCGCGAACCGCGACTACGACGGCGACGGCGTAAAAGAATCCTTCTCCTGGTATCCCTTCGAAACGTTCAATTCCTCCGCATATATGTCAGTCCTTGTAAAGGGACGCGGAAGCCTTGTTGTTGATATTCCTCCGGGAGTAACATATCAGGACGAGCGCGACGTTGTGTTCATGCACTACAACTGGTTCACGCTCCTCGGCGGTACAATAGGCAGTTCCGGCGGCGTTGATTATTACAACAGCTCCGGCGTAAGAAACGGCAGCACGGCGGCTAAGGCGGCAACGTTCGTTCACAGCGACTGCTGCGCGTCCGGCGACGCCTGCACCTACACCGAAAAGACCCTCACGGAGAAGTGCAAGACCTGCGGCGAGAAAATGCACACGGTAACCTGCAGCGTTCACCAGTATGAGATCAAGTTCTGCCCCAAGTGCAATCCCGAAAAGGTAACGCGCGACGCCGACGATAAGCCGACGCAGCTTTGCAACAACAGAGTTGACCGTCAGGCGATAGATACCTATCTTGCGTCAAATCCCACAATAGCGGCGAATATGGAAAAGGACACCTCGGGCGCTCTCGTTTACCCGACGGCGAACATTTTCCTCGTTTCCTGCGAGGAGAGTGCTTCGATACGCCTTTCCAAGAAGGCTAACGGCACGACGATCATGCAGAACGCGTTCTTCGGTTATATTTACGCTCCGTACATGACCTTCAAGGCTTACGGCGACAACGCCGGCGGCGGCTACGTAAGATTCTTCGGCGGTCTGACGGTATCCGACTACATCATCGACGACTCGATGTCGTTCCTTGCGTGCTGGCCCGAAAAGCTGCCTACGGAGCTGATGGGACAGGAGTGCTTCGATAATCAGCTTGACGGCATTGCGTCAAAGGGCTGGAAGATCACGCTCGGAAGCCATTAAGGAGGTCACGGCATGAAAAAGCTATTTTCAAAGCGAAGCGGCTTTACGCTTGTCGAGGTTCTCGTGGCGTTCGCCGTATTCGCGATAATGGCTGCGATGGTAATGCAGATACTCCGTCTTGCGATAGACCAGCGCAGCTCCAACAACGAATTGCAAAATTCACTCAATAAGGACGAGGAGCTCTATGTCAAGAACGGCATGGACACCGATTATGACGCGGCTAACAAGAGCGGCTCGCTGACCTTCGATTTTTCGGGGTCATCGGGCCCCAGCCTGAGCATCGACTACGAGCTGAAGTCAACGGACGGCTCAAATTCCGCCGAGGGACTTAACTATGTTGTCGGCGACGTCGATTACACCGCTTCGGGCGAGAAGAAGCCCGGCTCGGTCGACCCGGGTGCGTCCGACAGCAACGGCTCGCAGAGCTCCCGTAACGATACCAGACTGACAGGCACAAAGGGTATTTCCGAAATAACCATTGCCAACATTTTCGAGGATACGTCCTACTCGGGCGGTTCCGACAAGCACCGTTACATCTTCTACCTTAATGTCAACGGCTCCAAGATGGCGGACGAGGACGTAAGGTATGCGCAGATAAAGATGTATTTCTACTCGACGGAGGTCGACACCGACGCCAGCAAGGTGGAATACACCGACGCAAAGGGAAAAACCTACACCAAGACGATATACAAGCCTGCAAACGTGCTTGAGGCGGGCTATGTTGCGGGAACGCCGATCGATCTCGCCAATTACAGCCCGAGCAACCTCACATCGACGCGCACCGGCAAATACAATGTTGAAAAGCTTACCGGCAACTCCGTGCGTATAGGTACGCCCTTTGAGGGCAGCGGCACCAAGTTCCTGACCGCAAACAATATTTTCTTCTATGTTGTTACCGACAAGCCTATCTCCACAAGCACCGCGTCGTTCGGCGACAATGCCACAACAAAGGCTGACAACTCCTCGGTATATAAGGCATACCCCATTTATGACGACGACGGTCTGCTGACGACAAAGGTAAGCCCGAACATCTACGGCGCGTTCCAGTTTGTAAAGACCTATAAATAAGGGGGCGTTACGATGATCAAAAAAATCAGGAGAACGCTTCTCCGCAAGAATAACGGCGGCTTCACGCTTTCCGAGGTTATCGTTTCCTCCGCGCTCGTCGGCATTCTCCTTGTGGGAATGATGGCGTTCATCACTCCCGCAATGAACATGATGCATTCGGAGGAGGTCGACGGCAGGGCAAAAACCGTTGCTGAAACGATCGATTCCTACATAAACGGAAGCCTGAGAAACGCGGTGTATGTCGCGATGTTTGAGCACGCGAATATGGCTGACGATATCAACGATATGTCGGGCGCTATCTATAATAACACCGCGCTGTACAACATGAAGGAATTTGTCAAAAAGCCCGGAAATTCCACCGTTTACGAGTTAAGGTGCATTGCCATAAGGCGTATGTACGATGACAAGCGGCAGGAATTTAAGTATGTTGTCACCAGCGAAACGCCCATGAGCGACAGCGTAATGCTTGACGCGGGCAAGAGCTATCAGGTGTTCGATATGTGCTTTTATGACAAGCTTTATCCCGAGATATCGCTCAAGCGACTGACAAACCAGGTAGACGGCGAGCCGGCGCTCGATCCCGCCGACGTTAAGGACGTCCCCGCGATGGAAACGGCGATAAATATCTACAACGACGACGATATGAGCGAGGATTCGCTTATCCTTGTCGGAAAGGGATATATAAACTTCATCAATATCCGCAGCGGCATTCTCAATTCGGGCGATTTCAAGATCTACCCCGAAATAGATACTCATGTCCGCACCGCAGACGAAGCTAAGGCAGCCTACAGCTACGCGGGCGACACCTTTATCTACTACGTCACCAGAAAGGCGACCTACAACACAACGCCATAAAAAAATTCGGGGCGTATCCTCGCCCCGAAAACTATGCGGAATTATTTCGTTAAAACAGCTTATAAGAGGTTACAAGAGGTTACAAGAGGTCACGGCAGGTCATAACAGGCTTATGTACCAGTCCATGATGATCGAACCGTAAAGCCAGCCGGCGGCAATGCCCACCGCGAGGAACGGTCCGAACACCATGCGGCGCGAGTATTTGACCTTGACGACAAGATCCTCTTTTATGAAAATCTTGAAGCCGCCCTCGCGTTCGCCTTTTATGTTCTCGCGGAGCGTCTTGCTGAGCGCAGCCTTGTCGGGCAGCCCGTGCCAGACGTTCTCGTCAAGAAATTCCCACTCGATATCGGGCTCTCCGCTGCTTATCCCGCCGACTATAATGTCGTCGTGACCCTCGGAAACGTAGCCCGAATCGCGGTCGAGCTGTTCCTGATACCAGTCCATGGCGAGTTCCTTTATCTTATCGGATATTTCCTTTTCAGCCTTGCGGTCGCGGAATTTCTTTACAGAGCCGTATATCGCGCCGAGAAGTATGCCGATGAACAGCGCGGGGAATACCCTGTAACCAAGCAGCAGCGAGGCTCCGAGCATGAGCTGGAGATCTCCGCCGCCCATTCCCCCGATAAGCACGAGGATAACGAACAGCACCCCGACGACGCCCATGGAAATAAGGCGCTCATACCACACGATCCCGGGGAAAACGAAAAATGCGGATATTCCGAGAACGGCGACTGTTATGCTGCACCAGTAGGGTATCTCAAAGTGGTCGATATCTATTCCGCTGACGCAGATAAGCACTGCGAAAAGCAGGAACGAATAGGCAAGCTCCCACGAGAGCCCATAGCGGATATAAGCCAGCAGGTAAAGCACCGCGCAGCACGCCTCGAATATCATGTATCGGGGCGACACCTTAGCGCCGCAGTAGCGGCATTTCCCGCGCAGGAAGATCCAGCTGAATATCGGGAACATATCGTACCATGCGAGCCTGTGACCGCAGGAAAAGCAGTGGGACGGCTCGGTGACAATGGACTGCTTAAGCGGGGTGCGGAGTATCACGACGTTGAGGAAGCTGCCGATAACCGACCCGAAAATGAACACAAACGTCCCAAAGACGATTTGCATTATGTCAATCATAAAATTGACCCCCTTAAATATATTATAATAGTATTCTAGCACATTTTATAATATATTTCAAGGGCAGCGCCGCATAAATATTGCCGTGCAGATGTGCAGCCGGCGATAATGCGGTTTTGCCCGGGGGTAAATATCCCCGCCGCTGCGGAAGCGGCACTTATCCGACCCGGGGAGGGGTCGGCGGCAGGGCGTTTTGCGCCGACTGCCGAGCATAGCCTGAAAGGAAGAATTCAAGAAGATGCCAGAGCCTATCAAGAACCTACCCATAGGTAAGATACTCGTTGAAAACGGCTTTATCAACGAGAAGCAGCTGGAAGAAGCGCTCGAAAAGCAGAAATCCAGCGGCGGAAAAATGCTCGGCGACGTTATGCTCGAGCTCGGGTTCGTATCGGAGACCCAGCTTGCGCAGGCGTTGTCAATACGACTTAAGGTTCCCTTTGTCGACCTGTCCTCCGTGCAGATAAACACCGAGGCTGTCATGAAGATACCCGAGAATGTCGCAAAGGAAAAGACGGTTTTCGCCTTTGCGGTAAATCACAACAGGCTCCTCGTCGCGACGAATGACCCCGTAAACTTCTATGTTTTTGAGGATCTCAAGGTTGCGACGGGCATGGAGATAATCCCGCAGATCTCCACAAAGACCGCTATCGAGGCGGCAATAGGCAGATTTTATTCTTCGCAGGCAATGGACAACGCCGTGAGCGACCTTGAGAGCGAGCAGATGTCCGCTCAGGAAACACAGCAGGCGGAGTCCGACGCGAGAGTTGACAACGCGCCTATCGTTAAGCTCGTTAATATGATGGTTGAAACCGCGTTCAGAGTTAACGCGTCGGATATCCATATCGAGCCGTTCAAGACGAGAACTCGTATACGCTACCGTATCGACGGCGAGCTTGTCGAGCAGGACATGAAGGTGCCCATCTCGTTCCACAACTCCATTATAACCCGTATAAAGATCCTCGGCGGTATGAATATCGCCGAAAAGAGAATACCGCTCGACGGACGCTTCGGAACGGTCATCGACGGCATCAACCTTGATGTCCGTGTGTCAACTATCCCCTGCGTTTACGGCGAGAAATGCGTTATCCGTCTGCTTTCCACCGCGGACGAAAAGACAAGAAAGATCACCGACCTCGGTATGACGGATTACAACTACGAGATGTTCAAGCAGATAATCCGCTGCCCGAACGGCGTTATGCTCGTTACGGGGCCTACAGGTTCGGGTAAATCCACGACGCTTTACGCGACGCTCGGCGAGCTGTCGCAGCCTAACGTAAACATAGTAACCGTTGAGGACCCTGTCGAAAAGAAGATCGACGGCGTAAACCAGTGCCAGATAAACGCCAAGGCGGGCATGACCTTCGCCGCGGCGCTCCGTTCCATACTTCGTCAGGACCCCGATATCATAATGGTCGGAGAGATCCGTGACGGCGAGACCGCCGATATCGCGATACGCGCCGCTATCACGGGACACTTCGTGCTTTCCACACTGCATACAAACGACGCTGCGTCAACGATAGTAAGACTTGTGGACATGGGCGTTGCGCCGTACATGGTTGCTTCCTCCCTTGTCGGAATTATCGCACAGCGACTTGTAAAGCTGCTCTGCAAATCCTGCAAGGAGACCTATCAGCTGACCGACCCCGCAGACCTGCGCCTTGTCGGAAAGACCTCGCCCGTAAATATCTGCCGCGCTCACCCCGGCGGGTGCAAGGCTTGCCACGGCTCGGGCTATTCGGGACGAACCGCTATCCATGAGATAATCGTTACCTCCAACGACATCAAGGAGCTCATCTCCCGCGGCGCGACCGCCGAGGAGATCGGCGCAAAGGCGACCGAAAACGGAACTCGCCTGCTCCGCGACAACGTTACCGAAATGGTTCTCGCGGGAAAAACCACGATGGACGAGCTAGTAAAGGCGACATATACAGTCTGATAACGGCATACAATGCGATAAGGAGAAAAGACAGTGGAAGTAAATAATATAATGGACATAAACAGGATACTCGACGAGGCGCGCGACCTCGGCTGTTCCGACCTTCATTTTACGGCGGGACTTCCTCCCGTTGTACGTCTGCACGGCTCTATAAGAAAGCTCGGCGGTTATCCCGACTGTACAGAGCCGATCATAGTTAACATCATTAACCAGATAACCTCGATAAAGCATAAATCGCAGATCTCCAAGGGACTTGACACCGACTTCTCGTATGTGTCAACCTCGGGCTACCGTCACAGAGTTAACGTGTACAGACAGCGCGGCTATCACGCCGTTGCTATCCGTCTGCTCCGCAACGATATCCCTACCCTTGCCGACCTCAGCCTCCCCGCAACGCTGGGCGAATTTTCGCTTGCGCCGCGCGGACTTGTGCTTGTAACAGGGCCTACCGGTTCGGGTAAATCAACGACCCTTGCGGCAATGATCGACCATATCAACCGTCAGAAGAACTGCCACATAATCACCGTCGAGGACCCTATCGAGTATCTTCACACACATAAGCAGTCCATGGTTAATCAGCGCGAGATCGGGCAGGACGTCGACAGCTTCGCGGGCTCGCTCCGTGCGGCACTTCGTGAGGACCCCGATGTTATCCTCGTCGGAGAAATGCGTGACTTCGAAACGATAAACGCAGCGGTAACCGCGGCGGAAACAGGTCACCTTGTATTCTCGACGCTGCATACAACGGGCGCGGCTGAAACAATCGACCGTATTATCGACGTTTACCCCCCGCATTCGCAGGGTCAGATCCGCTCGCAGCTTGCTAACTCCATTGTCGGCATCATCTCGCAGACGCTCGTTCCGACGGCGGACGGCAGAGGACGCTGCGCGGCTCTCGAAATACTCGCGGCGACCGACGCGGTGCGCGCCATGATTCGCGAGGGCAAGATATTCCAGGTGCCCACCGCTATCGCGACCGGTAAGAAATACGGAATGTTCACGCTGGATCAGGATCTGGCGCGCCTTGTCCGCACGGGTAAGATAACCGATGAAACGGCGCGTTCGAGATGTCAGGACCCGAACGAATACAAGCGTTACCTCGAGGGCGGCTTCTGATATTCGCTGTCGCTTTCACCAATAAGATAGTGCCCAAGTGCCGAAGCGTAAAAATTATGTAACAATTGCACCGTTACACGGGTTTATAACGCGTTCTTTCGGTGAAATTAACAAAAATATTACGATAAAACAATCACAATTTACGAATTTAAAACTTTGGCATTTTTTCGATGAAAAACCCCTTGCAATTTATAATCTTTTAGGTTATAATGTAAACACAGCAGATGAGATATCTGCAACATGGAACGGATATAGCCCCGCCGGGGTTATACATAAAAAATTTTTTTCTTTACAGGAGGTCTTTATCATGATAAAGAAGCTTCAGGCCCTGAAGAAGAGAAAGGGCTTCACACTCGTCGAGCTGATCGTAGTTATCGCTATCATCGGCGTACTCGCAGCTATCCTGGTTCCCACCATGCTTGGCTATGTTACTTCTTCCCGTGTACAGTCGGCTAACTCCACTGCGACAGAGATCAAGAACTCTATCAACAACTGGATCACCGATATGGACACCAAGGGATACTCCATGGCTAAGAACAGCGGTTCTCCTCAGGATACATGGACAATCAGCTTCGCTAGCGGCGCTTGCCAGACTATGACTGCTTCCACAAGTATCTGGTCCTCTGCAGGTGCAGCTCTGACCGGTCCTACCGGCGCTACAAACCGTAACGTTTACGGCTACCTTGAGGAAGTTCTCGAGTCCGACTACACCTTCAACAACGTTGCTATCAGAGCTTTCATCAACGAGGGCAAGTGCATAGCTGTTGTTTACTACGCTGACGGCAGCTCTATGGTTCCCGACGCTCCCACATACGCTAACTTCACAGGTACAGCTTACGCTTGGAGCGGCACAGACGGTATCACTTCTACTACCGGTGCTGTTCTCGGTACTTCTCCTCAGCTCACAACAACTCTCAGCTAATCTGAGTTGACGTTCTGAACTGAACAACTAAAAAGCACAACGTTCCTCGGCGGCGCAAGCCGTCGGGGAATTGGTGCTATTTAGAGGTATCATTAAAATGCTTTCGTTTTTTTGTTTGTGTCATTCCGCCGAGCGGCAGAAACAAGGAAATCAAGGTAATTCGGGCTGTTCGGGCAAGTCGGACTATCCGTGTTATTCGGGCAATTCGGGCAAATCGGACTGTCCGGATAAATCGGGCTATCAATGCAATTCGGGCAATCTGCACTATCAAGGCAATTCGGGCAATATCTCTTTTCGGGAGGTTTTTATATGATAAGGTATTTACAGCGCATGAGAGCGAAAAAGGGCTTTTCGATGATCGAGCTTGTCGTTGTTATCGCGATAATCGGCATACTTATCGCGGTGATCGTTCCGAATGTCGGGAGCGACCGCGCGAAGAGGGAGCAGGCGACAACGACCGCGACGGATTTCTATTCCGCCGTTCAATACTGCTTCTCGAAATACTCGAAATACGAGGCGGCGCTTTCCCCCGACCTCAAGACGGATATCCCGTCCAAGAGCTTTATCGACTACTTCCCCGCGGTGAGCGGAAACTACCCCGTGAACAAGGTCACCTACATCAAAATGAAGAACGGCAAGGACGGCAATATTGAATATCTCCATGTCGCAAGCTCGCTCGCCGACCTCCTCGCGGACACCTCGACCACCAACACCAACGCTTTTGCCGACCTGCTCGCAAAGGACATAGGCGATATGTTCTACTCCGAGCTGGAGGGCTACTACTTCGCGTATGTATATTTTGCCGACGCAAGCTCCGCGCTTGCTTCCACCTCGAACACCGTAAGGGTGAAGATAACGCACTTTATGTATGAGGATATGCCGTCGACGACTACGGTTGACAGCACGTTCATCAACAACAATCTCCTTTTCACCGACTACGCCTACCTCTCGAACAACCGTATCTGCGGCACTTGTTCTTCCATAAAGAGCGGCTCGGTATTCCTCGGCGACACCGGCACCTACTTCCTCAACAAGGGCGACGAGGTGACGGCATAAATTTGACCAATACCGCGGGAGCGCAATGCCCCCGCGGTTTTCGTTGTTATATTGTACATGAAAAATGAAATCTGCCGCCGCAAAATATGCAAAAAATCTCTTTACATTTGGGAAAAACAGTGATATAATGTAAGCATAGTGATTTATTTGCCCGCCGTTACACCACGACAGGCAGGAAAGGATACGATCATGGATATAAGAATAGAAAAAACGACTGCCCCCAAGGCAAAGCCGACAGACGAATCAAAGCTGGGCTTCGGTCACATTTTCACCGACCATATGTTCATCATGGACTACGACACCGGCAAGGGCTGGCACGACGCGCGCGTTGTTCCCTACGGCGAGATTTCGCTCTCCCCTGCGGCAATGGTGCTTCATTACGGTCAGGAGATCTTCGAGGGTCTGAAGGCTTACAGGACAGCCGAGGGCAACATTCAGTTCTTCCGCCCCGAGGAGAATTTCAAAAGACTTAACGTTTCCGCAGAGCGCCTTGTTATCCCGCAGATCCCCGTTGAGGACGCGCTGCAGGCGCTGCACACGGTTGTCGAGGTGGACAAGGACTGGGTTCCCCACACAGACGGCGCTTCGCTTTATATCCGTCCGTTCATTTTCGCTGCCGACCCCTACCTCGGAGTACGCCCGGGCGACAAGTATTACTTCATGATAATCATGAGCCCCTCGGGTCCTTACTACTCCACGGGACTTGACCCCGTTAACATTTACGTTGAAACCAACTATGTCCGCGCGGTTCGCGGCGGCATGGGCTTCACCAAGACGGGCGGCAACTATGCGGCTTCTCTTGCGGGTCAGGACGAGGCGCACAAGCAGAACTACTCGCAGGTTCTGTGGCTTGACGGCGTTGAGCGCAAGTACATAGAGGAAGTCGGCGCAATGAACATCATGTTCGTTATCGACGGCGAGATAGTAACCCCCGCGCTTCAGGGCTCTATCCTCAGCGGTATAACGAGGAAGTCGGTTCTTGAGCTTTGCCGCAAGTGGGGCATGAAGGTTTCCGAGCGCCGCATAACCATTCAGGAGGTTGCCGACGCATACGACGCGGGCAAGCTTGACGAGGTATTCGGCACGGGCACGGCGGCTGTTGTTTCGCCTGTCGGTCACCTCAAATGGGGCGATAAGGTAATGGAGATCGGCGGCAACAAGATAGGTCCGATCACACAGAAGCTTTACGACACCATGACGGGTATGCAGTACGGCAAGATCGCCGACGACATGGGCTGGATCGAGAAGCTTTGATAACAATCTGACCCCGAAACGCGCTCGGAATTGACGGGCGGTTTCGGATAACACAATATTTCTCACCGCATATTCCGATTATGCGGTGAGTTTTTGTAAAGGCGTTTTTGGGGTGTTGTGGGAATAATTTGCCGTTCCCCCTTGACTAAATCCGGATTTTGCTGTATACTGGAATATAGCTGTTATACTAATAACCGTTTATTCGAAAGAAAGCTCTGTTATTGGTGTCAAAGGCTTAATGACTGTCCCCGCAAGCCACGCGGGGCGTGAAAGGAACTGAAAACTATGAAGAACACAGAAAAGACCCTTGACAAAATAAAGGCGCTCTGCGTGGGCAGGGGCTTTGTTTACCCGGGAAGCGAGATCTACGGCGGTCTTGCGAACACATGGGACTACGGCCCTCTGGGCGTTGAGCTCAAGGAGAACATCAAGAAGGCATGGCGCAAGAAGTTCGTTCAGGAGAACAAGTACAACGTCGGGCTTGACAGCGCGATACTGATGAACCCGCAGACATGGGTAGCGTCGGGTCACGTCGGCGGATTTTCCGACCCGCTGATGGACTGCAAGGACTGCAAGACGCGTCACCGCGCGGACAAGCTTATCGAGGACTTCGGCGAGGCTGAACCGAACGGCTGGTCGAACGACAAGATGATGGAATATATCCGCGAAAAGGGTATCAAGTGCCCCAACTGCGGAAGCACGAACTTCACGGATATCCGCCAGTTCAACCTTATGTTCAAGACGTTCCAGGGCGTTACCGAGGACAGCAAGAGCGAGATATATCTCCGTCCCGAAACGGCGCAGGGTATTTTCGTTAACTTCAACAACATTCAGCGCACGAGCCGCAAAAAGGTACCTTTCGGCGTTGCGCAGGTCGGCAAGTCGTTCAGAAACGAGATAACGCCCGGGCAGTTCATATTCCGCGTGCGCGAGTTTGAGCAGATGGAGCTTGAATTTTTCTGCAAGCCGGGGACAGACCTTGAATGGTTCCAGTACTGGAGAAGCTACTGCAAGAAGTTCCTGCTTGACCTCGGGCTTACCGAGGAGAACATTCGCCTGCGCGACCACGACAAGGAGGAGCTCTGCTTCTACTCCAAGGCGACGACAGATTTCGAGTTCCTGTTCCCGTTCGGCTGGGGCGAGCTGTGGGGCGTTGCGGACAGAACCGACTACGACCTCACCCAGCACCAGAAAACGAGCGGCAAGTCTATGGAATACTTTGACCCCGAAACAAACGAGAAGTACGTTCCGTATGTTATCGAGCCGTCGCTCGGCGTTGAGCGACTGTTCCTCGCGGTGGTATGCGACGCATACGACGAGGAGGCTCTCGAGGACGGCACGAGCCGCACGGTAATGCACCTGCACCCTGCGCTTGCGCCCGTAAAGGCGGCTGTTCTTCCGCTGTCGAAGAAGCTGTCCGACAAGGCGGGCGAGCTGTACGACGAGCTGTCGAAATATTTCAACGTTGAGTTCGACGAGGCTGGCGCTATCGGCAAGAGATACCGCCGTCAGGACGAGATTGGCACTCCGTTCTGCATCACCTACGATTTCGACACGGAAACCGACGGCTGCGTGACCGTCCGCGAGCGCGACTCCATGCAGCAGGTTCGTATTCCTCTTGCAGAGGTTAAGGCTTACATTGAAGAAAGGGTTTTCTTCTGATTTTTTTAATATTCGAGGGGGGCTGCTGAAAAAAGCAGTCCCTTTTTTTGTCGGTTTTGACCGACGGGCGATTGTGGTATTAAGGCTTTGCCTTGCACCGTTTTTATATAAGGTTGTTTTTTATTTTGGGGGCAATTGATTTTTAATTGATGTGTTGATTTGTTGTTTATTTGAAAATTTCTCTTTCTTATGTTTTCACAAAAATGCGAGGAGGAACCCTTCGGG
>JBJFHP010000151.1:0-2423 GCA_051893715.1 Oscillospiraceae bacterium | reverse complement strand
TGCTTTCGGTGAACAGCATGAAAAGCCCCGCCGCAGCCGCTGCCGCCGCAAGTATCAAGGCTCCGATCATCTTCGGTTTCATTCAATGCCCTCCATTTTCACTGTCTGCTTTAACAGACGTATCTCCGCGTCTGTGTCGGTCATATCGCTGCTCATCAGCTTTTCGAACTGCTGCGAGAATGCGCGGTTAAGCGTTTTGAGCGCTTCGAGGGTATCCGACCGCTGCCGCAGCACCTCGTCGGTGCAAAGCCCCGTGGATTCAAGCTCGGCATAGCGGGAAAGCAGCTTTGCAGCCGTTTCCTGATAATAGTCGATAAACTGCCGCGCCGCGCATATCCTGTCGGGGTGGGCGGTGAGGTAGTCGATTATCCTTGCAGATGCGGAATGAAGCTGCTCCGCTTCGCTTCTGACGGAGCCGTCGTTTATCTGCCGCATGGAGCTTTCGATTTTAAGGAACCCTTCCCGAGCCGCGTCAAGGCGCCTGAGCATTTCCTCGCCGCCGTCTATGCTGTCTGCGTCCACGCCGCCAAGCATTTTTATCGGGCGGAACAGCAGCGATAACCCCGAATAAGCCGCCGCTGCTATTGCAAGCGAAATAAAGAAATTCCACTTTACCGCAAACAGAAGCAGCAGGAATATGCCCGCCGCGATAATTCCCGAAATAATTGCAGCCGCAGTTTCTTTTTTATCATAGCTTTTCACGTCAGTTATATCCTTTCACGCTGCGGAATGCGCCGACAAGATCCTGCCTGCCGTCGAACACCCTTGCATTGGTGAACTGCGCGATCCCGTCAAGCTGCTCGCGCTCCGCAGAGCCGAACATTATCGAAAACACGGGAATACCGCCGCCGTTCTCCCGATAAAATTCCTTAAAGCCCGATTTGGAAGCGGTTTGAGAAGCGCCGTCCGTCATGAGTATGACCGCCGCGGTGTAATCGGAGGTGTTGTAATTCTCGCGGATAAGCTCCACCGCATACTGCGCCGCATTGTAAATGTCGGTGCCGCCGCCCGTCTGTTCCCCGCAGACGCTTTGATACAGCTCCGCAAGGCTGTCGGGGTCGGAGCTTTCGCAGCTGAATACATTCAGCACGCTGTCGTTAAATGACACAACGATATTTACATCGCCTGTTCCCGCCTGCAACAGGTTCGCCTTTGCGTTCTCCTGCAACAGCACCTGCGACATTGCGTCCACAAGCTGATAGTTGCCCTCGCCGCTCATGCTGCCCGAATAATCAAGGCAGTACACCGTGAGCGACGGCTTGCGGAAGCTGCTCTGCCAGAGGTTAAGCGCGTTCATCAGCACGTCCGCCGCAGGCATGGTTATGGGGGAGAGTATACGTTCGGTGTCAATTCCGCAGTCTTTGTCGAATACCGCCTTGTTCTGCTCCGAAACGCCGTTCAGCGAAATGCGCCGACCGGTGGCTTCAATGGCGGTCTGCGCCTCGTCGGAGAGCAGGTAATTCTGAACCTTGAGGAACGCTTCCTCTTTCTTGTCGTCGCCGTGGTCAAGGTAACCGAGCGGGCTGTCCGCAATGCTCAGTCCATCATAGGGATATACCGCGTACAGCGGCTCTCTGCCTGCCTGCGCGAGCTTTTTGTTCGCGTCGATTATAAGGCACTCGTAATTCACCATAGCGTCGAAATCGCCTGCAAGGAACATATCCTCGAGCCAGCCGCTGCTGCCCGAGCTGCGTTCAACGCCCGACAGCAGCTTTTTGATATCCTCGCCAAGCTTCGGGTCGGCGAGGTCGTCGTTCGTCAGCGTTGAGGTTTTACCCATCAGCGCGTACAGGAAGCCTATGTAAGCGCTTGCGCCCGAATTGGACTGCGTGGCGCTTGTCATGCAGAAAGTGAGCTTTTCGTCCTCGGTAGCGGACAGAATATCCTTTACCGAAACCTCGCCGTCGGTAAAGCCAAGTTCCTCCGCCACCGACTGCTTAATGCCGAAAATGACGGGGGTGGTGCAGATCGATTCGTTATGCTTGACGATATGGTTATCGTCGCCGAGGGACAGCCACAGGCTGCTTGCCGTCCATACGGCGTCGTAATCGGGAGCGCCGTTTTTAAGCTCCTGCATTATATCCACCGAGCCCTCGTAGGTCATTTCAATGTGAACGCCCGTGCTTTTCTCGCAGTCCGCAAGTATCTGCTCAAGCGCCTCGTTTTCCGAGCCCGACAGTATGCGGAGCGTTTCACTGCCGCCTATTCCGTTCACCGCCGAACAGCCGGAAGCCGCCGCCGTTATCCCCACGGCAAGCACCGCTGAAAGAACTGCCCTGATGATCCTCATAACATGACCCCTTTTTTAAGTTGATACTGCGCTTTTGCCCGTGAGCAGCGCTTTATAGATGATATATTTATTTTATTATATTGAATTTGAGTAAAATCCGAAAGCGCGGTTTTATAAAATCTGTGTTAAGAGG
>JBJFHP010000150.1:0-2431 GCA_051893715.1 Oscillospiraceae bacterium | reverse complement strand
AGGCTACCTTCCCGAGCTGCCGCCGCTTTACCTTGACATGACGGTAAACGAGTACCTTAATTTTGTTTACGGGCTGAAAAAGTGCAGGCTTCCGAAAAAGTCGCACCTTGCCGAGATATGCTCCCTTGTCAAGATAACGGACGTTCAGAACCGCGTTATCCGCAACCTTTCCAAGGGTTACCGTCAGCGCGTCGGCTTAGCGCAGGCGCTCGTCGGAAATCCGAAGGTGCTTATCCTTGACGAGCCGACCGTCGGTCTTGACCCGAAGCAGATAATTGAGATAAGAACGCTCATTAAGAAGCTCGGAAAGAACCACACCGTAATACTTTCGTCCCATATCCTCTCCGAGGTGCAGGCGGTATGCGACCGCGTAGTCGTTATCGACAAGGGAAAGCTTGTCGCGAACGACACCGCCGACAACCTCTCGCGCAGCCTCTCCGCCGACCACAAGCTGACCGTGCAGATAGAAGGCCCCGCGAAGGAGGTAAAGGCGCTGCTTGAAGCCATTCCCGAAATGGTAGAGGTGCACGTCAACAGGAACGTCGACAAGACCGTCACCGAGTACGAGCTCAACGCGAAAGAGGGCGCGGATATCCGCCGCGAGGTGTTCAAGCGCATGGCTGCGAGAAATTACCCGATACTTCTCATGCGCAGCAGCGAGCTTACTCTCGAGGAGATATTCCTCAAGCTCACCACCGGAGATTTTTACGGTAATACCGATAATGGAGGGACGAAATAATGCTTGCAATATTAAAGCGCGAATTTGCGTCCTATTTCACATCGCCGCTCGGCTATGTTTACCTTGCCGTTTTCTACGGCTTCTCGGGTCTGTTTTTATGGCTGACCTGCCTCTCGTCCGGCTCTGCGAGTATGTCAAGTACATTCCTGTGGATGTTCTTTATAATGATGATACTTATCCCCGTGCTCACCATGAGAACCATGGCGGACGACAAGCGCCAGAAAACCGACCAGCTTACCCTTACAAGCCCTGTCAGCCTTTTCGGGCTGGTTATGGGAAAATTCCTCGCGGCGTTTCTGATATTCCTTATCGGCTGCGTTGTTCTGCTTATTTACGCGGTGTTTATCTCCGTTGCGGTGCAGAACTCGGGCAATGAGTTCGGCTGGGCGTCGTTCTGGGGTAATTTTGTGGGAATAATACTCATGGGCGCCGTTTTTATTTCCGCGGGAATATTCATCTCGGGTCTTACCGAGAACCAGATGATCGCCGCGATCGGAAGCATCGGCGCGAATATCGTGCTGTGTATGTTCGACATCATATCGAGCTATGTGCCCGTTGAGTCGATAAGCAATGTCATCAATTCGCTGTCGGTATTCTACAAATATCAGGAGTTTACCTACGGCATTTTCAGCCTGAAGAATATCCTGTTCTTCCTGAGCCTGACAGTAATATTCAACTTCCTGACGATGCGCGTTATCGAACGCCGCCGCTGGAGCTGAGAAAGGAGGAGCAGAAATGGATAACGAAGAAAACAAGAGCATAGACGCTTCCGAGGAATTGACCGTATCCACCGAAACGGCGGATACTGCCGAAACTGCGGAAACGACCGAAGCGGCGGTATCGGACGATGATCGCGAAAAACCGGAAAAGCCCGAAAAGCCGGAAAAGCCCGCCAAGGCAAAGAAGAAATTCAACGTCCGCTCCTTCAAGCACGGCACGATGTCAGTCGTGCTGACCGTTGTGTTCATTGCCGCGGTGGTACTGGTGAATGTTATCGTGGGGCTTATTTCGGAGCGCTTTGACACGACCGCCGACCTTACCGATACGGGAATATACTCTCTTTCCGAAAGCACCGAAAAGTACGTCACCGAGCAGCTTGCGAGCGATGTCACCGTGACTGTCCTCAAGCCCGAGAAGGAGTTTGAGGAGAAGGGGACGAACTACAAGCAGATAAACGAGATACTGAAGAAAATGAGCATGGCTTCGAGCCACATCACGCTTAATTATCTCGACCTTGACCAGAACCCGAACTACACCTCAAAATTCACAGGAGAAAATCTCGACGAGGACTATATCGTCGTTGAGAGCGAGGCGACGGGACGTCACCGCATAATCTCTCCGTATGATTATTTCAGCTTCAACGAGCAGTATCTTCAGTATTACAACTACTATGTCGTTGAGGGCTCCAATATCGAGCAGGAAGCGGTAGCCGCGATGATGTATGTGTCCAACGAGGACCTTATCCGCGTTGCGTTCACCGAGGGCTACGGCGAGGAGGACAGCTCCGCGCTCCGGGAGCTGCTCACCAAGAACGGCTATTCCGTTGAAACGGTAAATCTTGTCAATGTTTCGGAGATAGACCCCGACATTGATATCGTTGTTATGTACGCGCCGAGCATGGACGTTGACAACGAAAACATCACCAAGCTCGACAGATTTCTTGACAACAACGCAGAGTTCGGCAAGAATTTG
>JBJFHP010000149.1:0-9761 GCA_051893715.1 Oscillospiraceae bacterium | reverse complement strand
TTGAAAATTTCTCTTTCTTATGTTTTCACAAAAATGCGAGGAGGAACCCTTCGGGGAAAGGGGGGAACAAGAAAATCCGACAAAAATCGACGATTTCCCATGCTGCCCTCTGTTGCGCGACATCGTGTCGCGCTTTTGGGGCAGCAGTGCAAACATCGTGTTTGCACCCCTTTCCCCTACGGTTTCCCCCTCGCGCTCCCCTTCCCCTCTCCCCTATCCCCCTTTTGTCGATTTTTCTGAGCTTTTACGCGTTAGCCTATTCTCGCTTTGCGAAGGACAGCGGTTTTTCCCTCCTTATAATACGGATAGCTTGTCACTTGATTGAACGCACTCACACCTTGTTATACGCTCATTTTGTCGCCGCGCTGCGCGGAGCGCGGGGCGGGGGATTGGTTTCCATAATATTACTTAAAATTACAGATAAATACTTTTTGTCGGCGGTTGGGTGTATATTTTTTAAAAAACGCTTAACATTTTGGCGGAAGTATGGTATAATACTATTAAGCAGGTTTTTTTCCTGCCGGTTCCCATCAGAACTCCCGCCGATAAAGGAACGGTGAAGCATGGATAAAAAGAAAAAAATAAAATACATCAAAATCAGGGAAGAGGAGCTCAAAAAGCCGTCTAAAAAGCGCAAAAGCGCTGTTATGAAAAATATAGGCAATGCGCTCACCATTGTCGGCACGACGTTCGCGTCGATGCTGCTCATTCTGGTCATTGCTATCTGCATCGTTGTTACGGTGCTGACGGTTTATGTGCTTGACTTCGCGGACGCGGGCTACGACGTCAACCTCCGCGACGCGGAGATGAAATCCACCAGCATTATTTACGCCTACGACAGCGAGGGCGCGGAGGTGGAGATAAAGCGCCTTGTTGCCAACGAAAACCGCATTTGGGTGAATTACGAGGACATTTCCCAGAACGTCATCAACGCGGTCGTTTCGACGGAGGACAAGCGCTTTTACGAGCACGACGGCGTTGACTGGCGCAGAACGGTATTTTCTCTCGGCGCGGACGTGCTCAATCTTGACAGCGCGGGACAGGGCGGTTCCACGATAACGCAGCAGCTTGTAAAGAACCTTACGGGCGACGACGAGATATCCTGGGAGCGAAAGCTGCGCGAGATATTCCGCGCAATGAGCCTTGAAGAAAAGTACACCAAGATCGACATTATCGAGAGCTATCTTAATGAGATATGGTTCGGCGGAACGCTCCGCGGGATCGGCGCGGCTGCGAAATACTACTTTGACAAGGAAGCGTCGGAGCTGACCATTGCCGAATCGGCGATACTTGCGGGAATGATAAGAAACCCGGGAAAGATGTCGCCGTATGTTGACCTTGAGCGCTGCAAGGGGCGTCAGAAGTATGCGCTGCAGAATATGTACGAGCAGGGGTACATTACCACTGCGGAGTACGAGGCGGCGCTTGTTGAGAAGGTACGCTTTGCGAAGCCGGTATACGGCGACGCGTTCGGGTATATTGACGAGCGGACGCTTACCTCCGACGACGAGGACGTTGTTGAGGAGGAAGTGACCGACGAGCTTTACGAGGCGTACAAATGGAACGACTACACGATAACGCAGAACTGGTATGTTGACGCGGCGATCGATCAGGTGCTGACCGACTATGCCGAGGAAAAGGGAATAACCTACACGGCGGCAAGAAACGAGATATACAACGGCGGGTACAAGATATATCTCAACATGGACATTGACATACAGAACACGCTTGAGGAGAAATACCGCGACCCCTACACGGTGCTTTCGAAATACGACCCGACCGCGCCTGCGGAGGATCTTATACAATCGGCGTTTGTCATCACGGACTACACGGGCACAGTTGTGGCGCTTGTCGGCGGGCTTGGGGACAAGCCGGGCGACGGCGTATTCAACCGCGCAACGCAGGCGACGAGAGCGCCCGGTTCGACGATGAAGCCTATTTCCACCTATTCCACGGCGGTACAGCGCAACCTTATCACCTACTCCACGATGATACCCGACCTTGGCATAACCGTCCCGACAGAGGACGGAACGGCAACCAGGATATGGCCGGAGAACTACGCGGGCTCGGGCGGCGTCGGAAGGCTTACCCCCGCATGGGAAGCGGTCCGCGAATCAATGAACACGGTAGCTATCCGCGTGAGCCGAATGCTGACTCCGCAGGTATGCTACAATCAGCTGACGCAGAACCTCGGGTTCACGACGATAACCGAGAATGACATTGCATACTCGCCGATAACGCTGGGCGCGCTCACAAAGGGCGTAAGGATAATCGAGCTTGCGGCGGCTTATCAGATATTCGGCAACGGCGGCGTATATTACGAGCCGATGCTTTACAGCAAGGTCGTTGACAGCAGGGGCAACGCGGTGCTTGAGCAGGACTTCTTCGGCACGCAGGCTATCGACAGCGACACGGCGTGGGTAACCAACCGAATGCTCCGCACGGTTATCACAACGACGACGGGCACGGGACGATATGCGCAGCTTGAAAATGTTGATGTTATCGGCAAGACGGGTACTTCCAACGACGGAAAGAACCTGCTGTTTGTCGGCTGCACGCCGGATTATGTCGGCGCTCTCTGGGTCGGCTACGACGACGGCAGGGAGATAGGCCGCGGCGACGGCTGGAAGGCGGTAGCCTCGGTATGGAACACGGTCATGAAGGACATTCAGGACACGTCGCAGATACTGAATTTCACGGCGGATTCCTCTGTTGTTGAGCGCAAATACTGCCTTGAAACGGGTCTGCTCGCCTCGTCGAAATGCACCAAGACCGACACGGGCTATTACCGCGCGAGCAATATCCCCGACTTCTGCACGGGCGATCACAAGGAGATCTGCAAGGAAATAAAGGAGCAGTGGAACGCTATTGATGAAGAAGAGGCGCAGAAGGTAATAGATCAGATCGAGGCAAGGAACTGGTAAAACTGTTAACCGGCAATAAATAAGGCGGCGTCCGCACGTTTGATGTGTCGGACGCCGATTTTTTTGGGGTGATTTCTCTGCTTTTCGGGGGCAATTCTTCCTCTTTTCGGGAACAATACTTCCGCTTATATTTTGGAAAAAAAAGCCCCCCGCAATTGCGCGAGGGGCTCAGCTTTTCGCCATGGAATGAATATTGAATAATGAATAAAGAAGAATGAATAATGGCGGTATCGGCTTCGCCGATTGATCCGAAAATGCGATGATTATACCGCACTTTTTAAAATCCGTGCCCGCAGGGCACACCACAATTATTCACTATTCACTATTCATTATTCATTAAGACAAACAGCCCCCCGCAATTGCGCGAGGGGCGAAGCTTATTTGTCAACAAGATAAAACGCCGTAACGGAGCGCGGCTCGCCGCTTATGCGGTCGTTGCCCTTTAACGTTATTCCGTCAAGGCTCATCAGCTCTCCGAGCTTGACCTCGGAGAGGGGGCAGGCGAACACCGTCACGCCCTCGCAGACAAGCTGAATTTCGTTTCCTATGATGTTTATTGCGCCCTTGCCGCCTATTCGTATTTCCTTGTAGGTATCGGGGTCGCGCATGGCGGCGTAGCGGAGCTCCTTTTTATCCAGCGCCTTTATTTTAGACAGCGGCATGGTATCCTTCGGTGGCTTTTTTGAGAAGATGGACATTTGTTCCTCCTTATACTAATAACCATTCAAACTCAGGAAATCTTTGCAGAAATCCAGCACCGCTATCGTCGTCAAAGAAACTTGACGTACATACAGTACGCCTGCGTTTCTTTTCCTAGATATCGGCACTGTCTTTCCGCAAATCTTTTCCTTCGTTCAAACGGTTATTAGTATGCAAGACGGCGGGTCAGTCCTCGCCGAGCTTCAGCGCCTTGTTGATGTTTATTCTGCGGATAATACCGCCGAGGACAGCGAAGCCGCCGAGCAGCATTACCGCAATAATTACATACATCTTTATGTAATCGCCGCCGTCGCCCCGAACAATGAACGGGGGCACCTGATTTGCCGCGTCGTACATCGTGCGGAACATCGGCACGAACAGGTCGCTTGCGATACCGCCGACAACGAAGCCCGCCGCTATCGAGGCAACGCTGACGAGAAGCTGCTCATAGCCGAGCGTTGCGATTATCTCCTTAAAGGAAACGCCCATTGCGCGCAGGACGCCGAATTGCAGCGTTCGGGAGCGTATGGAGATTATCCAGTAGATAAGGAAGCCGATGACCGTCATCACCATGATGACCACAAAGCCGAGTGTAAGCGCGCCGTTCATGCCCTGAAGCTCGGGGTCGGTCTTTTCCTTGATGAGAAGCTGCGAGGAATCGGTTATCCTCTGCACCTTGATGTGCTTTTCGGAGATGTCGTTGTAGAGCTGCTCGCTTGACGCGCCGTCGGCAAGCTTGAGCCATATCTGATAGGGTTGTGTGTCGACGAGCTTTCGGATATAGTTGTAATTCGCGACGAGGAAATCCTTTGTTTCCGTTTCGCCCGTTTTTTCGCTGACTACTATTGTTTCCGTGGGGTCAAGCGACGGCCAGTAATCCACGAACGCTATTACGGTGAGGTTGATGTTGTCGTTCCCGCCCCACCTTACGGTAACGGTGTCGCCGAGCTGAACGCCCTTTTCTTCAAGAGAGCGGCTTGCAAGCACGCCCGATTTGCAGTCAACGAGCGCGGAGAGGTAATTCCACCAATGAATAGGCAGCAGGTCGTTCCTGAACCATGCGGTCTTGGCAAACTTGCCGGGCTCTATCGCCATAAGCCCCGCCTCGGCTTTCTGCCGCTGACCGCCTATGGCAAGATTTACGTCGGTTTTCAGCACTTTTGTCGCGGACTCAACGCCGCTCAGCTCCTCGAACTGCGAGAAGTCAAGCTCGGCGTAGCCCGAGTCGTCGTCGTTCGATTCCATGCGCCAGAACGCGTCGATAACTATATCCGTGCCGGTGGAATAGTAAATGCGGTCGGATTTGCTGTTGTTTATCGCGCGGGCGGTGTTCGCGGAGAATATCCCCAGACCGAACGTAAGCACGAGGAACAGCATAAGGAAGCGCTCGCGCCCGCCCTGCGAGCGTGCAACGGAGGTTATCGCGACATACTGCGCAACGCTCCAGAAGCGCTTTCCGATGAAATAGACAAGCTTTAACAGGTAGGGATAAAGCCTGATGAACAGCAGCCCCGCGCCCATTATGAACATTGACGAGAAAACGAAATAGAGCGGGTTTATCGTTCCGTCGGAAACATAGCTGCCGTCCTCGAAAAGGCGGTTTATCGAGCGCGCGGCGAAGAAGTACCACGCAAGCGAGCCGCCGAGCAGCAGTATATCAATGCACAGCTTTTCCCACAGCGACATTTTTACAACGCGCGCCTTGCTCTGCTTGTACTTTACGATAGTCAGCTTTGACGCGGGGATAATAGGGAGCATTGTCGTGACGAAGAACATCACCACGGCAAGCAGCGCGTACAGCACCGCGTTAAGGGAGAGCTTTGCGGCAAGTCCCGTTCTGTTGACAAATTCAAGGAAGCCGTTGGACACGCCGAGGAAGCTGCACAGCAGCAGCCCGATAAACGGCGCTATGATAAGCGTTGCGAGCCCGAGCACGCCTGTTTCCATGGCGTAGATGGCGAATATCTGCTTTGAGGAAGCGCCGCGGCTCTTGAATACGGCGATCTCGTTCTTTTCCTGCTCAACATTGAGCTGCGATACCATGAAAAGGTAGAACGCAAGCATAACTATCGCGGGAATCTGGAGCACCCACAGCATTTGCTTGAGGTTTTCGGCGCGGACGGCGTATTCCGTCAGGATATCGTAAACGCCCATTCTGAACGAGAAGCCGTTCGCGGGATATATTTCCATGTCCTTTGCTATGCTTTTGGTCACGGAGTCAAGGTCGTTAAGGTCAAGGCTCTGATAATCGAAGCAATAGCGGCTTATCACCTCGGAGAGCATGGTAACGCCCGTGTTGATGTAATCGCCGAGGAAGAGGTCGTAGTCGATGAAGAACGCGTTGATATATTCGTCCATTGTTTCCGACCAATAGGAGTCGGTTTCGCTCGACTGCTCGAATATTCCCACCACGGTAACGGTGAGCGGCTCGGTCTTGCTGTAAAAGCTGTTCTGTACGGAGTAAGTCCCCCCGCACACAACGTCAAGCGTTTTTGCAGCCTCGGCGTTGCATATCACCTCAAAGCTGCCGTCTGCGGCGCGCTCTCCCGTGAACATTCTGCCCTCGGTTAAGGTTATATGTTCGGCGAGGTTCGTCATGCCGATAATTTTTGCGCGGGTGGTTTTCGCGCCGCCGAGGATATACTGAAAGTCGTCCCTGACTATCATTTTATTGTTCCTGAACGGCATTTTAAGCTCTGCGGTGCGCTCGGCGGTGAGGGCGGTCATGTTTTCTACGGCAGCCATTCTCTCCTCATACGAGGCGCGAAGCTGCAGGCTTTTCGACACGTCGTATTCGCCGGGGTACAGCCCTGTGTCCTGCTGATACTGCTGCATATCCTTGATAAGTATGCGCTGCAGCGAGGAATCCATATAGATGGGCACGGTGCTCATCATTCCCGCCGCCATTAAAAATCCGATAAAAAGGCACAATATCATCCAGCGGGTATTGCGCATCTTCCTGAAAAGAAGTGTTAACAATGCAATACCTCCGTTATCTTACGACTACCTTGTCGCCCGCGTTAAGACCCGATACTATCTCGACCTCTGTCGCGTTCTGTATTCCCGTAACGACGTCGACTTCCTTTTTGTTCTCGTTTTCGTCAAGAATTGTGACATAGGTGCGGTCGCCGTCGGTCTTGACAAGGTTCTTTGAAATCACCACAACGTTCTCGTGAACGGCGGATATTGCGGCAATGTCCGCGACGGTGCCGATGGTGAGGAAGCTCGGCAGCCCGTCGGTGAACTCGCAGAAAATGCTTTCGGTGTCCTCGGCCAGGGCGGGGTATTCGTCGTAAAGCCCCTCGATAACGTCTGTCGGGGTCTTGGAAACATAGCCCGCGAAATCCTCGCCGCCGACGGTTATTTTCACCTCGGCGTTAAGGCGGAACGCTTTAAGGCTGTTCGAGGTGTATTTTATGAAAAGGTTTTCGGGGTCGACAACCTTTACCACCGTTTTATACGCGGTAACGGTCGAGCCGGGTTTAAGGCTCTCGGTGAAGCAGACCTGCCCCGACATACCCGAATAAAGGCGGGAGTTCGCAAGGCGGCGCTCGTATTCCTTGAGCGTGTTCTGCTGCATTTCATAGTCTATCTGCGCGGACTGGCTTGAATTGGCGGTCAGCGCCGCTTTCTGAACGATAAGCCGCTGCTGCTCGGTCAGGTATTCAAGGTCGCCCGTGTCAAGCTCGGCTAACAGCTCGCCCTCCTCGACGAACTGCCCCGGAGTGACGTAAATTTTCTTTATCGTGCCGCCGCTTTCGGGGAAAGAAGCCTCGTATTCATGCTTGGACGTTACATAGCCCGCGGCGGTCACCTTGTCCTCTATCGTTTTTATCCGCGCGGTGTAGGTGGAGTAGGCGACGTCCTCGATCGCAACGGTGGGCGGTTCGAGAAGCTCCTCCTCGGCGGGGAAGAAGTAGCAGCCTGTCATAGACAGAACGAGCGCGGCGGAAACAGCCGCTTTTATCAGCTTGAATTTCATTTATTTACCTCGTTTGTTTATATGTTTGGGGGGAATATTTTGCGGGCAAAAACTTTGCGGGCAATTTTTTGGGGTCAATATTTTTGGGGGCAATATTATTGCGGGCATATTCCCACATATAAATAATACCACTATCCCGCGGGAATTTCCATAGGAAAACAATAAATACGGCAAAATCAATAAAAACGATTACATTTTTTGTACTGTTTTACTATTGTTAATGGGGGAACAACCGCCGCGCAGCCGGCTTGTCAAAAAATGAATATTGAATAATGAATAACGAAGAATGAATAATGGCGGTATCGGCTTCGCCGATCATTTCAAAATATGGTTATATCCCACTTCTTAAAATCCGTGCCCGCAGGGCACACCACATTTATTCACTATTCATTATTCATTATTCATTAAGATAAATTCCGACAGCCTGACCGCGCGGTATTGACCCTTAATCCGGAATTTTTGAAATCACCTTTCTGTATTCCCTCACCATAAATCCCGCCGAAAGAACGCAGGCGGTTATTTCCGCGACGGGATATGCGAACCATATATTCTCAACCCCCGCGGTATGAAGCAGCAGAATAAGCACCGGCAGCAGCACCGCCGCCTGCCTTATCACCGAAATGATAAGCGACATGAACCCTTTCCCGAGCGCCTGAAATACCGCGCTGAACAATATCGCGACCCCCGAGAAAACAAAGCTTGACGCGATTATCCCGAAAGCGCGCGCGGCGGCGTCCGCCGTTTCGGGGGAGGGGTTGAACATTGAGAGCAGCGCGTGCGGGAAAACGCACAGCAGCAGCGTGCCGAGTGCCATTATTGCCTCGGCGGTAATGAGCGAGAAGCTTATCGTTTCGGTTATGCGCTTTCTGCGGCGCGCGCCGAAATTGTACGCAACAATGGGAATAACGCCGTTGTTAAGCCCGAAAACAGGCATACAAACGAAGCTTTGTATCTTGAAATACACCCCGAGTATCCACACCGAAAGCTCCGAAACGGGGAGAAGTATCGCGTTGGTAACGCTAAGTATAACCGAATTGAGCGCCTGCATTATTATCGACGGCAGCCCCACGCGGTAAATCGTGAGTATCATTCTGCCGTGCGGCTTCATTGCGCGCAGGTCGATTTTTACGTCCTTGACCTTGCGGAAAATTATCACCACGGCAAAGGCGGCGGCGATCACCTGCCCCGTTACCGTCGCGGCGGCTGCGCCGACAACGCCCATTGCAGGCAGACCGAGCCACCCGAATATAAGTATGGGGTCAAGAATGATGTTGATCACCGCGCCGACAAGCTGGAGTATCATTGACCACAGCGCGTTGCCGGTGCCCTGCATGATACGCTCGCAGTTTATCTGAATGAATAACCCGAAGCTGAAGCAGGTAACTATCCGCAGGTAGGAAATTCCCATATCGGCAAGCTCGGCGTTTTCCGCGGCGGAGGCGAAAAATATTTCCGAGAAGAAAAGCCCGAATATCAGAAAGACCGCGTAGCTGCATATCGCAAGGAAAAAGCCCTGATTTGCGGCGATCTCGGCGTCCCTGAAGTTCTTTTCGCCGAGCTTGCGCGACATCAGGCTTGATGTGCCGACGCCCGTGCCTATCGATACGGCAAGCATGAGAAGCTGCACGGGGAAGGCGAGGGATACCGCCTTTGTCGCGTTTTCGCTTATCTGCGCGACAAATACGCTGTCAACTATATTATAAAGAGCCTGCACAAGATTTGATATTATCAGCGGGAGCGCCATCGAAACGACAAGCTTTTTTATCGGCATTACGCCGAGCTTGTTTTCGGGCGGCATTGTCTGTCCGTTCATTTTATACTTCCTTTATTAAATGAGTTGTTAAACAGGTTATTGCGGCAATATCAGTTTAACACAACAGGCGGCGAAGTGTCAATATATAAGGGATAAACGGGTGTTTTTTGTGCAAGTTGCTTATCGGATAACCGGTTATCAACGCGGTTACACATCAAATTGACAAAGATGAAAAAAATATAAAAAAACTGTTGACAAAGCGCGAAAATAGTGATATAATACAAAAGCTGTCCGATATCGGGCGGCGGTTATAAAACATCGAAAAAATTTTGAATAAAGGCTTGAATGCGCTTGACAAAACGAACGCGATGTGATATAATAGATAAGCTTTCCGAGGTCACAA
>JBJFHP010000148.1:0-9785 GCA_051893715.1 Oscillospiraceae bacterium | reverse complement strand
GGACGGCGAGAAAAAAGAGGTGCCTGTCCGCGCGATAAGACCCTCCCTTAAATTCAGCGACGCGTTCAGGAGCCTTTTCTATCCGTTCGCGTACCGGGAGGTATTTTCGGGCAGGGAAAACCTTGAATGGCTCACCGCTTATCAGAACGGCGAGGCTTCCATGTCGGGGCATATGGAGCCGTTCGTGGATACTATGAAGCGGCTGCTTGACGACGGGGTTGTCCGCCCCGACGACTGGGATTATATGCCGCGTTACCGCCTGCCCATGCTGTGCGTGTCGCATTCCGCCGTTATGATATTTGCGCCGCTCAACACGTTCCTTAACCCGACAATGGTGAACAGCGACCACGAATACGCGATACTGCCCGTTTTTGCGGGCGACGAGGAGGACAGCGATTTCCTGTACTCCATTCCTACCTATTTTATGGGAATAAATAAGGCTGCCGCAGAGGTAAGCCCGCAGCGTAAGAAGCTGCTGCTGGAAATCATGGCGTTTATTTGCAGCCCCGACGCGCAGGAGAAGCTTTTCGGCGAGGAAAACGTCCTTGTTTCCAACATAAAGGGCGTTGAGCCGGGCGTAAACAGCTTCAACGAGGGCATTCAGAACACGATAAAAGAGGGGCGCATCATCACCGACTTCGCGACATGGGCGGAGGACACCATGAACGCTCTTGCGCGGGACGTGCTCTCGGGCAGTATTACCGAGGAGGAATATTTCGCGCAGTGCGACGAAACCCGCGACAAATGGCTGGACGGCACTCTCTATCCCGCTCCCGAGGAGCTTGGCGTATGCGAGGAGGATCTCACGATATTCGAAACGCAGCTCTTGATGGGGCAGATATACCGTGGCGTGACGGGCGCGGACATTGCGCTCGTGTATGTCAATATGGGGGATCAGGGCGCGCGCTGGCCGCTGTACAAGGGCGCCGTGACAAACGTTGACTCCAACAATATGCGCCCCGACAGAACCAGTCCCGAGGGCGAGGGGCTTGCTTCGGGAACGCTGACGGGGCAGCAGATAATCGACTGCCTTAACGGCGGGGACAGCGAGGTCGGAAATTCAAACAAATGGTACTATGTTGCTTCGGGGCTGAACGTTGAATTTGCGCCGTGGATGCCCGCGGGGAAGCGCCTGATAAGCTGCAAGCTCCCCGACGGCAGCGACATTGACCCCAACGGGGAATACAAGGTCGCATTCGTGAGCGACAAGATATTCGGCATTTCCGACGGGGAATTTACGGTCATTCGCCCCGACGACGAGGTTATCCTTGAGGGAAAATGGCTCGACCATTTCAAGGGCTGGCTCGACAGCTGCGGCAACACCGTAAAGCGCCCCGAGCAGACGACCGTGCTTAACTGGCAGACAGAAGAATAAATTGACCATTTCGGGCAAAGCGGGAGGAATTGATGGAAACACAGATAAGACATAACAGGACGCTCATGGTGATACTGCTTGTATTTTCCCTGCTTTCCTCATGGGCGCTGGTGAATTACCTTGTCGACAGAATGGGCGTTTCCGCCGATTCCGAGGCGTTGTCCCATATCGACGAAAACACCGCGCAGCTTGAATACAGCCTTGAAAACAGGATAAAGGACGTCTGGTCAATAATGGAGGTCGAGGCGCAGACGCTTTCGGAGTTCACGGGCGAGCCCGAAAGCGCTGTTGCGGAGCATATCTCGCGGCTTCAGGAAAAGACCGAGGCGAAAGCGGTATACCTTATTTCCGACCGCGAGAGGTATCTTGACGGCAGCGGGAACAACGGTCAGTGGCAGATGGACGAGGCGCTCATCGGGCTTTATAACAGCGGCGAGCCGCTCTGCCGCAGGCGGCAGGAGGAAACGGGCGGCGACCTGCTGGATTTCGCGGTGCTGTTAAGCTCGCCCGTGACCGAGTGCGGCTACAACGTCCTGCTTATGGAATATTCGCTCGACACCTTTCTTGAGGTTCTGGAGCTTCAGTCCTACGGCGGGCACGGCGTCGCCTATGTTGTCAACGACGCGGGAGAAACGCTTTTCTGTACGCGCGGTCAGCTTGAAACCGACCGTCCGCAGACCTATTTCTTCTATCAATACCTTAACGAAATGACATTCAGCGGTAACTCCGCCGTAACCGACGCGGCTTCGCTGAAGGCGGCGGTCAACCGCGGGGAAAACGGCGCGGTGTACGCGCAGCGCGGGGATTATTCCTATGCCCTTAGTTACAGACCGCTGAACATCGGCGACTGGCACCTTATGATGCTGGTGGAGCGCTCGGCTGTTTCGGGCGGAAGATATGAGTATATGCAGCAGATAAAGTGGATATCCATTGGCGCAAATCTGCTTATCGTGGTCATCTGCGCGTCGGTTTATATCATCAATTCGATGTGGATAAAAAGGCGCTCGGACATTCGGCTTTCAAGCCGCGAGCGCGTCATCAACGTCCTTTCGGAGAACAGTCAGGGCATTTATGTCCTTATAAATGCAGACAGCAGGAAAAGCACCTTTGTCAGCGAAAGCACGATGGAGATGCTCGGTATTCAGGCAAGCTCGCTTGTCGGCAGCTCCGTAAAGAAGCTGCTCGATATCTTCGGCAACGACAGGCTTATCGCGGCTCTGCGCGAATGGGACAACGAAACCGTGCTGGAATACGACAGGTTTGAATGCCGCGCAAACAAAAACGGCGAGGGGAGATATCTCCGCGTGCGCGTATTCCCGCCGCAGAACGGGGAAACGCTTATGGCGGTGCTGGACGAAACCGCCGACGCAAAGCGCGAAAGGGCGCTGGAGGACGCCGTTAACATGGCGATGAACGCAAACAGGGCAAAGAGCACGTTCCTGTCGAATATGTCGCACGATATCCGCACGCCTATGAACGCGATAATCGGCTTCGCGACGCTTGCCCTCGCAAACGCGGACGACCCCGAAAAGACAAAGGACTATATGTCAAAGATACTGTCCTCGGGAAATCACCTGATAAGCCTTATAAACGATATCCTTGACATGAGCCGTATCGAAAGCGGAAAGATACAGCTGGAGGAAACCGAGGCGAACCTCTCGGAAATGCTGCACGACATAAAGACTATCATCAACGGTCAGATAAACGCAAAGCAGCTGGAGCTTTACATGGACGTCATGGACGTCACCGACGAGGACGTATACTGCGATAAGATGAGAATAAATCAGGTGCTTCTGAACCTGCTGTCCAACGCGATAAAATTCACGCCTCCCGGCGGCACGGTATCTGTCCGCATTGCGCAGCTGAAGAAAGCGAGCGGCGGGAAGGCGCTGTTCGAGATACGGGTCAAGGACACGGGAATCGGCATGAGCAGGGAATTTGCCGAGCGGGTTTTCGAGCCGTTCGAGCGCGAGCGCTCCTCCACCGTCAGCAGGATACAGGGCACGGGGCTCGGAATGGCTATCACCAAGAATATCGTCGACATGATGGGCGGTACGATTTCGGTCAACACCGAGGAAAACAAGGGCACGGAATTTATCATCACGCTTGAGCTGCGGGTACTGACGGAGCACAGGCGTGTTGAGAGGATAAAGGAGCTGGAGGGGCTTAGGGCGCTTGTCGTTGACGACGACTTCAACACCTGCGACAGCGTGACAAAAATGCTCATTCAGGTAGGAATGCGCTCCGAATGGACGCTGTCGGGCAAGGAGGCGGTGCTCCGCGCGAAGCAGTCCATTGAGCTCAACGACGCATTCCACGCCTATATAATCGACTGGCGGCTGCCCGATATGAACGGTATCGAGGTAACGCGGCAGATACGCGCGCTGGGCGATCATACGCCTATAATAATACTCACCGCTTACGACTGGACGGATATCGAGGTCGAGGCAAGGGCGGCGGGAGTTACCGCGTTCTGCGCGAAGCCGATGTTCATGTCGGATCTGCGCGAGTCGCTGCTTAACGCTCTGGGACATCAGTCCGACAGCGGCGGGGACGCGCTCTCGGGCAGGGGTGAAACGGACAACTTCGCGGGCAGGCGGCTGCTTCTTGTCGAGGACAACGAGCTCAACCGCGAGATAGCCTATGAAATACTGAGCGATTACGGCTTTGAAATAGACGTCGCCGAAAACGGTAAGGAGGCTGTGGACAAGATCTCCGCGTCCGCGCACGGCGAATACGAGCTGGTTCTCATGGATATTCAAATGCCCGTAATGAACGGCTGCGAGGCGGCGCGCCGCATAAGAGCGCTTGAGGATCCCGTCCTTGCGGCGATACCGATAGTCGCTATGACAGCCAACGCCTTTGAGGACGACCGCAGGGCTGCCTTTGAATGCGGAATGAACGGCTTTGTGTCAAAGCCTATTGACCTACGAGAGGTAGTTCAGGCGCTGAACGGCGTTTTTGAAAAGCGCGGGTGAGCGTAACGATACCGTTGACCCCGAACAATACAGAAAAATCCTCCCTTGCTATACAGGGGAGGATAACTTTTTATTATGCGGGAAAATGCGCCGGCTGCAAGCCTTTCAATTTCCGCCCTTATAAATTCGGTTCGGAAAGTCCCCGCAGCATTCCTTCATATTCGTCCGCGGGAACGGGCTTTGAATAGAAGAAGCCCTGCGCGTAGTCGCAGCCCATTGATCTCAGGCGCTCTCTCTGCTCATTTGTTTCAACTCCCTCCGCAACGACCTCGAGATGCAGCCTGTGCGCCATGTTGATGATGTCGTTAAGCAGGCTCTGCTCAATGGGCTTTGAGGTTTCGTTGCGTATGAAATTCATGTCAAGCTTCAATATATCGAGCGACATTCGGCTTAGCATATTGAGCGAGGAATAGCCGCTGCCGAAGTCGTCCATTTCGATGATAAAGCCCTTGCTGCGCAGTTCCTCCGTAGTGCTGATTATCTGTTCGGGGTTTTCGGTATAGGCGCTTTCCGTTATTTCAAGGTGCAGGCAGGACGGGTCAATCCCGTACTTTTCGACAAGCTCGCAGAGCTTTTCCACAAGGCGCGGCTGATAGATGTCCGCGCGGGAAACGTTGACGCTGACGGGAACGGTTTTTATGCCCTTGTCCCGCCATTCCCGCAGCTTTTCGCAGACCCGCTCCCACACATACTCGTCAAGGCGGCAGATAAAGCCGTTCCTCTCGAACAGGGGAATGAACTCGCCGGGGGACATAAATCCCCATTCGGGGTGGATCCAGCGCACCAGCGCCTCCGCGCCCGTTATTTTGTCGTCAAAAAGGGAGTTCTTCGGCTGAAAATACACGGCGAACCGTTTTTCGGACAATGCCGCTTCCATTGCGTTGGAGATAGCCTGCTCGCGCAGGAGGGTGTTGCGTATCCTGTCGTCATATACTGCGACGTATTGGTCAAAATAGCCCTTTATCGTGTCAACGACCCACACCGCCCTGTCGCACATAAGCTCGACGGGCACGGAGCGGTCTGTTATCTCATAAATCCCGATCCTGACGGGCAGATTATCCGCAAGCTCGGAACGGGTGTGCTTTCTCGAATTGATGAATTTCTCGCGCCCGAGCTTTTCGCTTTCCTTGTCGGTAAGGCACAGAAATCTGTCCGCGTTGTAGCGGCAGCATATTGAGCCCTCGATGACCCTTTTGCGGAATATGTCGGCGGTTTCCTTCAGCAGCGCGTCGCCCGCCGCGCGGCCGTAGGTGTCGTTATAGAGCCGGAAATTCTCTATATTGCAGCACAGCAGCGTAAACTCCTTTTCGGGCTCGCGGTCAAGGCGCTTTCTGACCATGCTGTAAAAGTATTCCTTTGAGTAAAGCCCCGTCAGGCGGTCATATTTGAACTGGTTGACCATGGCGGCGGTTTCGCGCAGCTTGATAAGGCTTGCGGCGCGGTGCTTTATCGCCTGCGGGCGGTAGGGCTTGGGGACAAAGTCGTTCGCCCCGTGCTCAAGCGCGGCGAGCTCGTCCGCCTCGGTGTCGCTCTGCGTTGTGACAATAACGGGTATCAGGGAAAGCACGGCGTCCTTTTTTATGATGTCGAGGAAGGTATATCCGTCCATAACGGGCATCATGACGTCAAGAAGTATCAGCGTGATGTTCTCGTTGTTGTTTTCTAGGATATCAAGCGCCGCCCTGCCGTTCTCCGCTTCAAGAACGGAATAATCGTCGGACAGTATTCCGGCAAGCATTTCGCGGTGTATCTCGTTATCCTCTACGATAAGGACCTGCGGTTTCATTTTCATTCTCTTCCTTATTGTAAAAATGGTTTGTTGACAGCTTGTTTTTGGGGGTAAAATTATTCATATTAATTATAACAGGTTTTGATGAAAATTGCAAGGTTATTTATTAAATAACGCCAAATAATGTAAAAAAGCGCGGCTTTGCTTTGCGGGAATGACCAAAAACCGGTATGAGCCGAAAACTCATACCGGATTTTTATTTGCCGAGTGTTTCCGAGAACACGCGTTCCAGCGCGCCGCGCGGTATTTCCTGCCCGACAAACACCTGCACCATGCCCTTCGGCGTGAATTTATACCCCGAAAGCTCCTCTGTGTGTTGGGCTGCCGCGCTCGCTTCGATGTTAATGTGATCCTTGAACGGTATCAGCCGCACGAAAGCCTCGCCCACATAATAGCTCGGAAGCCTTGCCCAAAGCTGCTCCGAGGGCTTGCGCGGGGCTGCCGCGTAAATCAGCGCCCTTAATTCGCCGAACATCTCGGCGACCTCGCGCGGGTATTTTCCGAGATATTCTTTTATCTGTTCGTTCAACCCGTTGACCCCCCATTTTCACCCGTTGTTTTTCAGCCCGTAAAGCCCGAACGGATCGCTTAACAGCGCCTCGCGGTAAAGGCTGACGACCTCGAGGATATCGAAGAACATATACCTGCATTTCCCGATAAGACCGTCCTTTATCAGCCCCCTGCGGAACGCCTCGTCCTGTATCGTGTACCAAGGCTTGACGGGCGGCTCGCCTGTTTCAATGAACCATTCATCGGGCGGGTATATTGCCGACACCTCCCCGCTCGGCGCGAAAATGCCGCTTATCTCCTCGGGGAGAACGTCCTCCATGTAATGCATGGCGGTGAGCTTGTAGATGTCAACGCCGAGCAGCAGCGCTTTCCCGCCGTTATGTATCGCGTAGTCAAGCCCGCCGCGCGGCGCTTCGTCGGCGTGCGTGCCCCAGCCCGCCGTCCTTATTATCCCGCTGCCTGTAACAACGTCCGACCTGCGGCGGAATGTGTCGGCGATAATGCCCATGTCGGTGCGCGGGGCGTCCTCGGGGAGCACCTTTATCTTGACGGTCAGCCCCCGCCTTTTGTCATCCTCGGTAAGCTCGAGCGGCGCGCTTAGCCGCAGCGCGGGCATGAAAATGCTCCCCGTCCCGCCGACGCATTCCATAAGCGCCTCAATGACCGCCTCCGCGCCGCCCTCGACGTGCCCGAAGCTGCTGAGCGAGCTGTGCACCTCAAGCGTCATTCCCTCGGTTATACCGATTTTCTTAAATTCTGTGACAAGCTCCTTTTTATCCATTCACCCCACCCTTTCGCTAACGAACGTTTTCTTTTATTGTACCACAAATCCCCCGCCCTGTCAAGGCGTTCGCACGGCAAATTGTGGAAATTGCCCCCAAAAACACAGACAGCGCCGCCCGTCAAGCCCGCAGAAATTTCCCCGCTCATCCCGCATTTTCCGATTTCCCCTTGACAAATCCAAAAAAATACGCTATAATATTGGAAAACGAACGTTAGCTTGCGAGGAGATATTAACATGGAGAAAATTCCGACACGGGACAGGATACTTGATTCGGCGCTGGAGCTGTTTTCGGAGAAGGGGTATGACGGCGTGGGCGTTGACCTTATCGCGGAGAACGCGGGAATAAAGGGACCCTCCCTTTACAAGCATTTCAAGGGCAAGGAGGATATCCTTAACGCGCTGATAGAACGTGCGGAGCGTTACTACGAAACGAATTTCGGCTCGGCGGAGCACCCCGGCAAAACGCCCGCTTCCATGGAGGAGCTGACGGAGCTTTCGCTTAAACGCATCGGATTTACGCTGCACGACCCCGTTATAAAACGGGTGCGCAGAATGCTTACAATGGAGCAGTTCCGCAGTCGGCGCATTGCCGCTCTTGCCACAAAATACAACCTCGGCATTGTTCAGGGGCTTTATCGGCAGAGCTTTGCCGAGATGATGGAAAACGGCGTTATGCGCAGGGCTGACCCCGCGCTGCTTTCGATGGCGTTCGCCGCGCCGGTGACGCTGCTTATTCAGCTTTGCGACAGAGAGCCGGAGCGCGAGGGGGAGTTAATGGAGCGTATCGGGGAGTATTTCCGCTTTTTTGCGGAGGAATACAAGGCGTGAGAATATCGGAGGGCGGGAATGCCCCATATTCCGAAAATCGAGAACGGAAGCGGAAATTTGGGTGCAGATAACGGCGCGGGGAACAAAGACCCGCGCCGCAGATTGTCGGTAAACCATGCAAATAAGGTTTATTTTATTGAATATTGAATAGTGAAAAGTGAATAATGAATAATTTTGGTGTGCCCTGCGGGCACGGATTTTAAAAGTTCGTTATAATCTTATTTTCGGAAAATCGGCGAAGCCGATACCGCCATTATTCATTCTTATTTATTCATTATTCATTATTCAATTTATGTCAAAACGACTTTTTCGGCAAGCCGCTGCGCGGAGAATTGTCCCCCGCGCCCATATTTTACAGCGGATATTTCCTCAAAACTCCCTCGTCTATCCTGCGCACAACGCTCCTTGTGTATGGCGTGAAATACTTTTCCCACGCGCCGAGAGCGTTGGGGTTAAAGCTTTCGTAATCCACGCCGAGGAGCTCCGCGCCCTCGCTTTGCAGGCTTTTCAGCACGAAATCAAGCAGCGCGGCGAAAGCTCCCGTCCCCCTGTATTCCGGCAGGCAGAACGCTCCGCATATGTTTTTCATGCAAGCCGTATCGGTGACAAAATTCTCGCCGCTGTCCGTTACCTCAACAAATGCAATCGGAGCCGCCGCGCCGCCGACCTGCGCGGTAAAAATTGCCGACCCGCGCTTTTCCGCTTTTTTAAGCCAATTCTCGAACTCGCTTTCGCTTGAATACATGAAGCAGGGGCTGTCGCCGAGATGATCTGACAGCATTCTGCGCATTTCCCTGACGGAGGTCACCTCGCCCGCCGACAGCCTGCGGAATGAAATATTGCCGATATTGTCGGGCGCGGCGCAGGCAAAGCCACCCGTGCGCCTTATCGCGTCGGAGCAGCGCACGCCGAAGCCGTACAGGAAGAAAGCCTGCAATGCCTTTTCGTCATGGGCGTAAAGCGAAACAGCGTGATATGTGATGTGGTTTTTCACCCATTTTTCCGCAGCAGCCTTGTACATACTGCGGTATATCTTGACCCTGTTTTCCACGGCGGCGCCGTGCGCGTGGAGCGGCGAGAACGTGCCCCTTGCCGCCGTATCAAAGGCGTTGTCCCACGGCGAAAAGCAGCACAGAAACCCCGCCATTTTCCCGTTTTCAAACGCCGCGACGCCCAGCCCGTTTTCCGCGAACAATTTCATATCGGGCAGCTCGCTTATTTCGGGCAGTTCCTTTACGAGCCGCCTTTCCTCATTGTAATTCGACAGCGCAACGGCGCGCGCTTCATCAATATGCTTTTCCTCAAAGTCGACGATTATCATTTTTTCTCCTTGTATAAACGTTTTGTGATATTGTAACATTTTTCCGCCGTTATGTCAAGGGACAAGGCGCGCTGTGGCATTGCTTGACAACTGCGGGGTCGGTAAGCTATAATATTTATATCAGTTTGTCGAAAAAGTATTTTCGAAAAAATGAATATTGAATAATGAATAACGAAGAATGAATAATGGCGGTATCGGCT
>JBJFHP010000147.1:0-9799 GCA_051893715.1 Oscillospiraceae bacterium | reverse complement strand
GAAAAAGAGCGCGGTGGGATTGTTTTTTCGGGGGTATTCATTTTGAAAAAGCGCGCGGTGTGTTCGTTAAGCAGCGCGAGGCAGCGCTCCCTGTCGCCCGTTCGGTCGTAAATGCCGATAAGCAGGAAGAACGGCGCGTAATATTCCGTGGCAAGCTGCACGGGGTCTGTTGCCGCGAGCGCTCCCCTCTCGGTCATTGCGCGGAAAATATCCGCAAGGTAGCTTACAGGTCCCTCGGCAATAATACTGCCGTAAAGCCGCGCCATTTCGCCGTTTCGGTACTGCTCAAGCGTGAGCATTCGCCGGAAATCCGCCGCGAACGCGTCCTCCGTCCAGAAAAGGAACTGCGACGCGGTAAATTCCCTGACGCTTTCGGCGGTAATATCGCGGTATTCCGACGGTGCTTCCTCGTATGTGTGGGCGGGAACGGCGTGCGCCCGAGAGCGCTCCTCGTCCTCCCGAAACATTCGCTCAACAATGCTGTCGAAAATGGCGCGCTTGCTCTTGTAATGCTTGTACAGCGCGCCCTTCGTTATGCCGAGCTCGCCCGCAATGCTGCTCATGGAAGCCGCCTCGTACCCGTCCCGCGCGAACAGCTTCAGCGCCGCAAGCAATATGCTTTCCTTTGTATCCGACATATTATCACCTCTAAGTAACCGCTCGTTTACCTATATTATAGCAACCGAACGGTTACTTGTCAAGGGGGTTTTGAAAAAAATTTGCTTTGCTTGCGCGGGGGATTTCGGGGCGGAAGGTGTTGCGGCGAGGGCGCGGCTTGCGGGGGATTTTGAGCGGGCGGCGGGGGCGCGGTGTGCGTGGAGATTTTGCGCGGGGGGGCTTTTGCGCGAGTGACCGGGACGCGGCTTGCGGGGGCTTTTGCGCGGGCAGTGTGAGCGCGGTGTGCGTGGAGATTTTGCGCGGGTGGTGTGAGCGCGGTGTGCGGGGAGATTTTGCGCGGGCGGCGAGGGCGCGGATTGCGGGGGCTTTTGCGCGGGCGGCGAGGGCGCGGTCTGTTCGCGGCGGTCGTTACTCCCAACTTCCCACCAACACAAAAAAATGCGCACCGAATTTCTCCGGTGCGCATTCGCTTATTTAAGGCTGATTTTGCCGCATGGATAAGCGCGGCATTAACCCCGAAACATCAATAAAGGTAACCAAGGTAAAGATTGAGCTCGGGCTCCATAATATTGCGGCTCCAAACCGCGTCGACGTCGCTTCTTACCATGCGCTTATCCTTGCCGTTGTAGTAGTAAAGGTCGCCGTCGGATATGTAGATCAGCTTGTTTTCATCTACTCTTATTGCCTGCGTAACGTTGTCCGCAATAAGCTCAACATCACCGTTCGGCTTTATCATTGTCAGCTCGTAGCCGTAGTAGCTTCTGAAGCCCGTGAATACGAGCATGGCTTTGTCGGAGTAGAATACGGCATTGCTTGCGAGGATATCCCTTGCAAGGCGGGTGCTTGTTCCGTCGGAGTAGGAATACAGGTCGCAGTAGGTCATGCCGCCGTTGCTGTAAGCGCCTGCCGTATAATAAAGCACGTCCTCCTTAACGGTGACTACCTTTGCGTCGTCGGTGACAAGGGAGAATGCCCCCACAGCGCCGTCGCTAATTTCCGCAACGGACAAAGCGCCGTTGTCCTCGCTGAGGTAAACCTTGGTTTTGCCCAAATAAAGGGTAGCGCCGCCGTTATTGTAAGCCTCGTAATACGCGTCCGCAGCGGCAGCCGACATACGGCAGGTCGTTCCGTCGGGAAGCGCAATGTAGTTCTCCGCCGAATAGCTGATATTGAACAGCGCAGAAACGTCCCATGTGGAGTACATTTCATCTATCGGTACGGTGTCGTCTATCATGTCAACGGTGTTGTAAAGCACCGCGCCGCTGTTGTTGTAGAAGTTGTAGGAGTCATTGCTCAGCATATTGCCGCAAACCTCGGACAGCGCGCCGTCCTTATAGCAGTACAGCGTGTAAACCGAGCGCCCGTTTTCGGGGTTCTTGAGCATTTCGCGGGTGGAATTTCTGTTGTATGCCTCGCGCCACTTGTCATATGCGGCGTTGTACGCGTCATAATCGGTGTTCGTGCCCGACTGATACTTGTAATAGCACAGCCACATCCACTGCCATTCCTGCTCGGGGTCGTCGCCGCATTTCTGAATATCCTGAAGCGCCGCCTTAACCTCGGGGGTTACAAGGATCATGCCGTTTTCGTCGGCTTTATCGGCAAATCTGTTGATAAATCTTCTTGTCGCGGAATGGATACGGTCGGTATTTTCGCCCCAATCCCTGTCCATTGCCTCCTCCATGGAGTAAGACCACCATGTGCTCTCGCCGTACCAGTAAAGGTTCTTGGTGCAGCTGGTGTAAAGCTCGTCAAAATTGCCCTCGTCGAGATCGCTGCCGTAAACCATGTCATAGCTGTATCTCGGAGTGCTGAACTCCTCGTAGGTAGGCTCGGTGAGCTTCGCGTCGCTGTCGGCATACTTGTCGTCAACGTAATCGTAAAGGCTGAGCTTATCGTCGTTTTCGGATGTGAAGTATACCGTGCCGTCGCCGTAGGCGAGAATATTCACCTTTTCGGCGAGCTTCTCCGCTTCTGTTTCAAAGCCTGTGGAATAAAGCGTGAGCGTGCCGTCCTCCTCGGTCTTGGTGTAAAGGATATGGTCGAAGTCGGACGCGTCGGCAATGTTCGCGCCGGTGGCAAGCTTTGCCTTGTTGTCAATGTCATCAAGCTTCGCGCCGTAGATCATGTAGCCGTTGTCATAATCGCCGGTGGAATAAACGATACGCCCCGAATCGTCGGTGAAGTAGCCGCTGACATTCTTGGAGATCTGCGCGGGCTCATTGCCGTCGTAGAAGTAGAGCGTGTTGTCGCCGTTGTTGTAGATAATGCTGCCGTTGTCAAGAATTTCGCAGTCCTTAACGTTGGTCGCAATTATCTCGATAAATTCCTCATTCTTATTGGAATTGGGTCTGAGCCTGCCGCATTCCGCGCGGCAGAGCGTGCCCGTGCCGGAATAGCTGTCGTATTTCGTGAAGAAATAAACGTACTTTCCGTCGGGGGTGAATTGCAGCATATCAAGCGAGGTGCTTGTGGACTTGGTCGAGGACATCTCGATCGTGCCGTCCTTGCTGTCAAGGTTGGTTATAAGGTTGTACTTGCCTGCGGAAATGTAAGCGTAAGCGTCGCCGCCCGCCGAGCCGGAGAACATTGCGCCGAAGCCGATGATACAGCCGACGATCACAACAACGGCAGCCGCTGCGGCAGCGATTATCCCGATAAGCTTCTTGTTGACGGGCTTCTTCGCGGCAGCCGCGGGCGCGGGGTTAACGGGCGCTTGTGCGGGCGCGGGGTTAACGTGTGCGGGTGTAGGCGCGGGGTTAACGGGCGCGGGTGTCGGCACGGAGTTAACGGGTGTCGGTGTGGGCACGGGGTTAACGGGTGTCGGTGTCGGCACGGAGTTAACGGGTGTCGGTGTCGGCACGGGGTTAACGGGTGTCGGTGTCGGCACGGGGTTAACGGGTGTCGGTGTGGGCGCGGGGTTAACGGGTGTGGGTGTCGGCACGGAGTTAACGGGTGTCGGTGTCGGCGCGGGGTTAACGGGTGTCGGTGTCGGCACGGAGTTAACGGGTGTCGGTGTGGGCGCGGGGTTAACGGGTGTCGGTGTCGGCGCGGGGTCAACTGTCGCCTGCACAGCAGGCATGGTGTCAGCGGGCGCGGAAACGGTTATTTTTTCACCGCACGCGCTGCAGAATTTGCAGCCATCGGGCAAAGCAGTGCCGCAATTCGGGCAGAACATGGTTATTCCTCCTCAAGAAACTTGTAGGGCGGGTATCGGGCAGCCAATGAAGAACCGCTCCGTTTCCTCGGGACAGTCCCGCGAACCGACATAACAACAATGAATACGCGCGCTGCCGCTGTTCCGTTGTTCCAACCAAAACCAAAACGGCATATTTCCTGTCGGTCGATGTCAAAAAGTTTACCCTCTGATACCGCATTCATCATTCATTATACTAAGTTTCCGACCAAATGTCAATATATATGACAAATTTTATTTCCAAAAAAGGCAATATTAACGATAAAGCTGTAAAAGTGAAGCGCAATGCTTTTTCGGCAACGGCAGAAAAAACGCTCTGAATTAACAGGGCGTTTTCTTTATTCTCTTTTTGCGGTGATGTTTGAGATAAGCTCGTCTATATTATCCTGTATAGGCGCAGGCAGGCTCCGCCATTTGCTGATATGCTCCGTTTCGCTTTCGGTCAGCATTACTGCGCTGCATTTGGCGTTGCGTTCTCTTATTTCGGTGTTTCCTATCAGAAAATCAACGGTAACGTCAAATATTTCGGCAAGCCTGATAAGCGTTGCAATATCCGGTTCGTTGGCGGTTTTTTCATACTTAAAAATAGCTTGTTGGGAAATGTTCAGCATATCCGCGAGCTTTTGTTGAGATAATCCCGCTTCTTCTCTTAACAACCGTAAGTTCTTAACCATAGCAACCTCCCTTTATTTATTTCCTATTTATAACATCGAATGGAATCCCCCTGTTTCTGCGCCTGCGTCTGTAAAATCGGAAGCTCCAAAGGACAACTGCTCGGCGATCATTTCCAGAATCAATTCCAGAACCTCAAAAGTGGCAAGCGTCAGAGAAAAGGCTGCGCTGCTGTACAAATACTGTTTGGAGAACCGGATAACTTCATTCCCGATAAATGACGAAAACTTCATAAATCAGCTGTTCGGAGAAATCACACAGTATTTACAGTATTTCTCCAGCAAAAAAGCCACATCTGTATCAAAAAGTGATTTTGACAAAACGTGTGAACTTGCCAAAGCCTATGGATATATCGCAGTTGACGGTGACGTTGCTAAGGTTAGCCGGGACAAAACAGATATTGCTAATGCAAGGGTGGAATATTTGAGAAATGCGGAAATCAAACTGATAAATGACGCATTATATCACCTGAAATTTATTGAAGGCAAAGAGATCCGGAGCGGCGTGGAATACATAAACGGAGTTATGTCCGAAGCGTTTAACGGCAAGGACAGTATGACCCCGGAGGAGTTGCAGTGTGAGGTTGCCCTCATTCTTGAAAAAGACGGTCTGTCCACCGATATGACCGTATTGGAAGGTGTATCTCAAAACCTGATATTTTTCGGCAGCTCTATGTCAGGGTTCATTTGGGATAATGACCAACCCAAAGGACAGACTAAAGAAAAAAGGGAGTCTGCCATTATCGAAAAGAATAACGGCGTACTGACATTGATAAAGAATGCGGAAAGAACAAGGGGTTATTCCTTTGCCGCAGCAGATACGTTTTCATTGGATCTTGACAGAAAAGAAGGTCAAACATCAAATACCTCTATCGACCGCACGGAATTAGAAGCGGTTCTGGATTTGCTTAATCCTGACATCATTTTTGATAAATGCAAAGACTTGTTCAAGGGCGATAAGGAATATTCTTTTACAGGCGATTTACTCGGCAAAGCATATTCTATTGCCTGCCATACATTGGGTATACTTGAGTCAGCCATTCCCCGCGAATTAAGTTACGAGGGTGCTTTGGAAAAGACAGTCAGATCGATGAAATCCTACTACACTCTCCCCGGCGGCTTTAAGAGAAACGAAGCCAGGCAAGCCCGCGAAAAAGCTGTTGCAAACAACAACGCAATCAACGCTCAAATCGCTCAGCTCAACAACGAAAGGGCAAACCAGAGCCGAATTTACGAAGAATACAAGAGCAAGATTTTCGGCGAGGGCGCGCGGAAGAAAAAAGAGGCGCTCGCTCGTATAAGTGCGATAGACGCTCAAATCGCAGCGCTTAAAACGAAAATTCAGAGGGTGTCGCCTTAAATCATGAAAGACCGCGGGAATGCCTGCGTTTTTTCGGCGGGAAAAAATACACCCCCGAAAAAATCGGGGGCGCAATCATTCAAATTCACACAAAATCAGCCCGCAAGCCCTTTTGCCTCGGAGAGGGTAATGCCGTTCTTTCCGAGGGGTATCGCGTGGTCAAGCCCGACAAAGCTGCCGTTCTCCTGCCACAGCACCTCTTTCACGAACGCGTACTTTTCCTCGTCCCACGTCTTGAAATCGTCCAGCACAAGCCCGCCGGTGTCGCCCGAATTTGCGTTGTAGCACCAGAATGTATGGTTGAGCTTGTTCTCCTTGATAAGCTTACGCATATAGGTCATCCACGACAGGTTCGGCTCCTTCATGAACCCGCCCCACTCGCCTATCAGCAGCGGCGCGGTGTTGCTCTCGTGGATATAGAACCAGTTGTCGCGCCAGCAGTCGTCCATCAGGCTGTCGAAGGTGTAGCCGCCCTCGAACCAGGGCTGCGCATACACCGCGGGTCCGTAATCATGCGGCGAATAGACAAGCTTGTTTTGGTACTTCCCGAGGTCGATCGGGTAATCCTTAACGCCGCGCAGATTTCCTCCCCACCAGTTGAAATAATAATCGTCCTCGTCGGTGGAATGAAAATCGGAATTTGTCTTGATGTCCGTCGGGTAAATTTCGGTGCCCTCAACCATTATCAGCACGTTCGGATTTTTCGCGAGGATACGCGCGGCGGCTGTTTCGGCGGCGTATTTCCAGTTGTTCGCGGCGGTGGAATCGTTCCAAATCGCAGCGCCGCTGCCCTCGAACGGCTTGCCGTGGGGCTCGTTCTTGAGGTCGTAGGCGATTATCGTATCGTTGTCCTTATACCGCTCCGCCATCCATTCCAGCGCGGAATAATACTCCTCCGCAGTCACCGCGGAAGTGTACCACAAATTGACCACATGACCCGAAGCGTTGGTTTCGGCGCTGTGTATGTCGGGCATGACCTTCATGCCGTTTTCCTCGGCAAGCTTCAGGAAATAATCGAATATTTCAAGGCTGTTCATGGAGTTCAGCTCGGTGTTTTCGGCGTTGTTGTAGTTTGCCTTGGGGTACTCCCCCGCCGCCCACTGATTGATAAGCTCGGCGGATATCGGCACGCGGATAAGGTTGAAGCCGTGGTCGGCTATCGCCTTGACGGAGGATTTCAGCTCGCTGTTCCACAGCCCGTCGAACGTGTTCGTGCCGGTGTTGTAGCCGAACCAGTTAACCCCCGTCAGCCAGACGCGCTTTCCGTCCTTGTCGACTATTTTGTTCCCGTCGGTGTACAGCCAGTCGTCCCCCTGCACCGCCTTGTCGGTGCGCTCCAGCAGCGCGCTCACGTCCACGGCGGGCGTGCCGTTGTTGTTATTGTTGTTATTGTTATTGTTGTTATTCTGATTGTTTTGGTTAACATTGCCCTCTTTCACGGTGCAGGCAGTGCCGTTGAGCCAAGCGTTTTTCACCTTGAACGGCGCTGTCGTTCCGAGGTTACACCCGACAACAACGCACCCGCCCGCATTGATATCGCCGTTGTATTCCGCGTTGGTTATCGTGAGGGTATTGCCGCTGACGGTGTAGGTGCCGTTCCAGCCGTCGCAGGAGCTCAGCCCGTCCGCTTCCATGACAAGCTCCCAGCCGCTGACAAAGCCGCCCGAGTTGTTCGTTATCCCGAACTGTAACCCGTACATGGTAACGCCGCTGTTCTCCCACGAATTGTCGATCGAATATTCAAGCAGGAAGCCGTCGGCTATCTCAACGGGGTCGCTTACGGGAAGCGTGCCGGTGGTGGTCGTGCTGCTTGTGGTGTCGGTCGCGTTGTTGTTTGTGGTGTCAACAGGCGAGTTATCCCCCGCGCCGCTGTTTGAGGTGTCAACGGACGAATTGTCCCCCGCGCCGTTGTTGGTGTCAACGGGCGAATTATCCCCCGCGCCGTTGTTGGTGTCAACGGGCGAATTATCCCCCGCTCCGTTGTTTGCGATGTCAACGGACGAATTGTCCCCCGCGCCGCTGTTCGTGTCAACGGGCGAATTATCCCCCGCAGGCGCGCTTTCCTCCGCAGAAACCGACGAGGTAACATTGTCGGCGGTCGGCGCGGGACGGTTAACATTCGTGATGATAAGCGCGGCGGCAAGTCCCAGTATTATCGCTCCCGCGAAAACAAACGCGGCTATTATGCGCTTGTCGGGCTTTTTCTTTTCGGGAACAGCCGTTTCCTCGGTGTCGTTAACGGCTTCGTCGGGCAGTTTGTTTTCGGTTTCCATGTCGGGCAGCTCCCCTTTCGAATTGTCGTTACCGCCAAAATTTTCAAGACGGTCTATATTGATTGTACCACGCGCGGCGGTTATTGTCAAGCGCCCCGCAATGGTATTCCCGCCAAAAAAACATTTGCATTTTTATGAATAATATGGTATAATTATTTTTACACACCGAACAATCGAAAACAAGGAGGAAAACGGAATATGTACAACTTCACGCTCAACATTCCCACCACGATACATTTCGGCAAGGGAGCTGTATCACACCTCGCCGAGCTTAAAAACTACGGCGCAAGCGCGCTGCTCGTCTACGGCGGGGGTTCAATAAAGAAAAACGGCATTTACGATACCGTGATGAAAATACTCGGCGAAATCGGCGTTGCGGTATACGAGCTCGGCGGCGTTGACCCCAACCCGAGGATAGAATCGGTGCGCAGCGGCGCTGCAATTTGCAAGGAGCGGAACATTGACATGGTGCTCGCCGTAGGCGGCGGGAGCACGATAGACTGCGCAAAGGTTATCGCGGCGGCAGCGAAATACGACGGCGACGCATGGGATCTTGTCATTGACCAAAGCAAAATAAAGGCGGCATTGCCGATATTCGACGTCCTCACCCTTTCCGCAACGGGCACGGAAATGGATCCGTTCGCGGTAATTTCCGACCTGTCGAAGAATGAAAAATGGGGCACGGGCTCGCCGCATATGGTGCCCACCATGTCGATACTTGACCCCGAATACACCTACTCCGTGTCAAAAAAGCAGACCGCCGCGGGCACTGCGGACATGATGAGCCATGTTATGGAGAACTATTTCAGCAAGGAGAACGCCGACTGCCAGAAATTCATGGCGGAGGGTCTGCTCCGCACAATGATAAAGAACGCGCCTGTCGCGCTGAATGACCCCACAAACTACGACGCGCGCGCAAACCTCATGTGGGCGGGCACGCACGCTATCAACGGAAATATCGGCGAGGGGTGCAGCCCCGCATGGTGCGTCCACCCCATGGAGCACGAGCTGAGCGCGTTCTACGACATCACGCACGGCGAGGGGCTCGCAATACTCACGCCCGCATGGATGGAGCATATCCTGAACGACGACACCCTGCCCTATTTCGTTGATTTCGCGCGGAATGTATGGGGGCTGACGGGCGGCAGCGAATATGAGCTTGCCCACGCGGGAATTGACGCGCTGAAAAAGTTTTTCTTTGAAACAATGGGTATCCCCGCAAATCTCCGCGCTGTCGGAATAACCGACCAAAGCAATTTCGACGTCATGGCAAGAAAAGCCTGCGCGGGCTCAAAGGGCTCGTTCGTTCCGCTTTCCGAGGACGACATAAAGGCGATTTTCGCGGCGGCATTCTGACCGCGCGGTTTCACACGGCAAAATACCCCCGCAGCCTGCACGGTTACGGGGGTAAATTTATGTAATTCTTTCCGCGGGCTTAATTGCGCTGCTGTGCCCTGCGGGAATTTATTGCATGGCTTCGGTGGAATTTGCACCCGCAGACTGCTCCCGCTCCTCTGCGGGATTGACGTGCACCATGATATGCTTTACCTTGGGGAAGCTCCGCTCGATAGCGCTGTGTACGTTTTCCGCAATGTCGTGTCCCTCGCGCAGGGAAAGGCTGCCGTTTGGCTATTATCAAACATTTCTAACAATGTACATTTTTCTATTTTGCTTCTATATC
>JBJFHP010000146.1:0-9807 GCA_051893715.1 Oscillospiraceae bacterium | reverse complement strand
CACTTCCATCATTTAAGCAGTCCGTTCCACTTTCGGTATTCGGGGAAAAATCGCTCCACAAAGGCGTAAAACCGCGCCGAGTGGTCGTGGTGCCAATAGTGAGCGTATTCGTGCCAGAAAACCGACAGCACCGTTTCCCGCGGGTACGCCGCCAGCCTTGAATTTATCGAGATATGCCCGCGGTCGTAGGAGCAGCTGCCCCAGCGGCTGCTCATGTCCTTTATGGTCACCCTCGTCGGCGGAGGAACCAGCCCCGCCTCGGCAAGCCCCTGCCTTACCTCGTCGTTAAGCTCCCGACAAAGCCCGAGAAAACGCTCCGACACCGCCCGCCCGACAAGCTGCCGAATATATTCACGGTCATCGCCGTGCTTTGTGAAAACGCGGCATTCCCCGCTGTCAAACAGCGCTGTTTCCCGCGCGCCGCTTATGACCCGTATCGGGTATTCGACCCCGAACAGGCGCACTGTATCCCCGATATCGCTGCGTTCCTCGCGCTCGCGAAGCCGTTCAGCCGCCGCCAGAAGATGATCCGCCCGCTCCGAAAGCAGCTCCTCGATCCTCCCGGCAGGCACCGCCCTGCTTGCGCTCACATATACTATGCCGTCCGCCTTAACGCGGAAGTTGATGTACCTGACATTTTTCCGCGTGAGTTCATATACCAGTTTCCTGCCGTCAGCGAGCTTTATTGTTTTCATATACCGTTCCCCCCGACAAGCGCCGTCCGCACCTCCGCCGCCATGTAAAGCGACCCGCCGATGAACAGCACGCCGCCCTCGCCGGTCATTCCCGCCGCGAGAGCCAGCCCGTCCGCCGTCCCGTGACAAGCCGCGCACTCCGCGCCGAGCCGCCCGCCGACCTCGCACAGCCGCTCCGCACTCACCGCGTTCGGCGCAAAGCCGTCCGTGAACACAACGCGCTCAAAGCACGGCAGGATTATCTCCAGCGCCGTTTCGTAGTCCTTCGTGCCGATCATGCCGATAAGCGCGGTCTTTTTCCTTTTGTCGGAGCACAGCACCTCCCGCGCCGCTTTCATCGCCTGCGGATTGTGCCCGCCGTCAAGTATGATGTACGGCAGTCCTCCCTGCGGCGGGAATTGCTCCAGCCGCGCGGGCACTGCCGCCTTTTCCATTCCCTCGCGGACATTTTCATAGGTTATTTTATTATCCTTTGGGTCATTTTCTACGAAAATATTACCGCCCGAAATATTATCCAATACCTCGAGTGCGGTCAATGCGTTGCAAATCTGATGCCTGCCGCACATTGAAATGCGAAAATCCTTTCCCTTATAGGAAAAGCTGCTGCCGAAAAGCCCGCATTCCCCCGTTTTAACGCGCGAAATATCGGGCAGGACAAGCCGCGCGCCGACGCTTTCGCACCGCCCGCGCAGAACAGCCATTGCGCTATCGGTTATTCCCGCCGCGGCAACGGCGCAGCCGCCCTTGATGACCCCGCACTTGCTGCGCGCAATTTCCGCCTCGGTACTGCCGAGTATGGCGGTGTGGTCAAGTCCTATCGACGTCACCACCGCCGCCTCGGGCGTGGGGATAATGTTGGTGCAGTCAAGCGTGCCGCCGATCCCCGCCTCAATGACAGAGTATTCCGCCCCCTGCTCCGAAAACCACAGAAAGCACACCGCCGTAAGTATCTCGAACTGCGAAAATTCCCTGTCAGGGCAGCGCTCCGCCGCCACCGCAACGCGCCGCGTCAGCCGTGCGAAGTCCTCCCGCGGGATAAATTCGCCGTCCAGCGTTATCCTCTCGCGGATATCAACAATATACGGCGAGGTAAATCTACCCGTTTTATACCCGCAGTATTGAAGCGACCGCGCAATAAATTCCGCCGTCGAGCCTTTTCCGTTCGTCCCGACGATGTGAATACATTTCAGCCCGTCCTGCGGGTCGCCGAGCTCGCGGGCAAGCGCCGAAAACCGCGACAGGTCCTTGACCGGCGCGCCCTGCTTTGAAAAAGAGGACAGGTACGCAAGACTGTCCTCATAATCCTTTATCAATGCCATCCGCACTCGTCGTAGTCCTTCCACTTCTCGTTATAGCGCAGCTCGTCCGCAAGCTTCAGGCATATGAACGCTATCGCGCCCGCGACAACTATCACCGCGCCGATTATCGGCAGCGCCGTCTTTGCAACGGGACCTATCTTGTCGCCAAATATTTTCTTTAACATGGTGTACCTCCTCAATATTACTGCTCGTTATTTTTTTCTTCTATCAACATTTTGTATAGCTCGCGTTTGGAAATTCCCGAAGCCTCCGCCGCCTGACGGCACGCCTCGGTAAGCTTCTCTCCCCCCGCGACAAGCTGCCTTGCAAGCTGTGCTGCCTGCTCGGCGGTCATTTTTTCGTCACAAACGCTTCCCGCGCCCTCGACAACGATGACATATTCACCGCGCGGCTCCGCGTCGTCGTAATAATGCGACAGCTCACCGAGCGACCCGCGAATAACCTCCTCGTGAAGCTTTGTCAGCTCGCGGCACAGCGCGCCGTTTCTCCCCTCGCCCAGCCTTTCGCACAGGTCGGAAAGCGTCTGCTTCAGCTTGTGCGGCGCTTCGTAGAAAATGAGCGTGTGCGGCATTGCGGATATTTCGGACAGCCGCTGCGCGCGCTCCTTTTTGTTTACGGGGAGAAAGCCCTCGAATGCAAAGCGCTGCGTGTCTGTCCCGCTCACCGCGACAGCCGCCACCGCCGCGTTGCAGCCCGGAATTACCTCGACGGGTATGCCAAGCTCATAGCATTTTTTCACGAGATACACCCCGGGGTCGGAAATGCAGGGCATTCCCGCGTCGCTTACCAGCGCGACATTCTGCCCCTCGGACAAAAGCCCGATTATCCTCGCGCTCTTTTCCGCCTCGTGCGGCTTGTAATAGCTTAGCATGGGCTTCTTTATCCCGAAATGCGTCAGCAGCCTTAGTGACACCCGCGTATCCTCCGCCGCGATATAATCGGCGTTTTCCAGCGTTTCAATGCCGCGCGGGCTGAAATCGGAAAGGTTGCCTATCGGGGTGCCGACAATGGAAAGCTTTCCGTACTCACTCATAAAGCCGCGAATATTCCTCCGTATAAGATTTGTCGTCGTTGCGCAGTATCATGGGCTTCTCGACGATCATTCCCGATTTTGCGCCCTTTTTGCCTGTGATAAGGAACAGCCACGGCTTGTCGAGCACGCTGTTAAACACAAACGTTATCGACTTGGGCTCAATTTTGTTCGCCCTCATCGCGCAGATGACGTCCCCCAGCCGCTCGGGGCGGTGACACATCTTGAGCAGCCCGCCGTATTTCAGCAGCTTCCCCGCCGTTGCGCAAACGTCGTCCACCGTGCACATCAGCTCATGGCGCGCGATAGCCTGCGGGCGGGACGCCTTCTCGAAGCCCGAGCCGCTCGTCATGTAGGGCGGATTTGCCGTAACAATGTCCACCGTTTCATATGCGAGCAGCGACTGCGGCATATTGCGCAGATCCGCCAGAATGGGCTGAACGGTGTTCTCAAGATGATTTTCCTTTACCGTCATGTTCAGCAGCTCGATCGCCTCGGGCTGAATGTCCACGGCGTAAATAAGGTGCGGCATTACGTTCTTGCAGAATATCAGCGGGATTATGCCGCAGCCCGTGCACAGGTCGCACACCACGCTGTCGGGTCTTACCCCCGCATAATACGCCAGCAGGAACGCGTCCGTTCCGAAGCGGTGGTCGTCGGAAACGTACATTTTGATTTTTCCGAGTTCAAAGGTTTCCATATAATTTCTCTCCAGTTTATCCAATTAGTATCTGCCCGTCGGGCACAACGATATTCTTGCGCTTTGCGCTGCTCAGGACAAGCGACATGATAAGCGACACAGGCCCTATTCTTCCGACAAACATAGTAAGTATCAGCAGGCACTTGCCGACTGTCCCCGCGAGAGCCGTTGCTCCCGCGCTGAGCCCCGTCGTAGAAAACGCCGAAACCGCGTCGAACAGGCACTGCACCGCGCCCGCCTTGCCGACGGTTTCCTCGGGCATGGAGAAATACAGCGCGACAAAGCAGATAGCAACCGCAGTCATGGACAGCACCGAAAGAACGAGAGTTCTGTATACCGTCAGCTTATCTATCTTATGACGGAATATCTCAACGTCATTCTGATTTTTTATGTAGGAAACGACTGTCATTATAAGTACAAGAAGCGTCGTGACCTTTATACCGCCGCCCGTCGAACCGGGCGCCGCTCCGATGAACATAAGTAGTATCGAGCCTAGCTGCGTGAACTCCGACATCTCCTCCACGGGAATGCTGTTGAAGCCCGCCGTCCTCGCCGTGACTGACGAGAAGAACGCGTTGAGCAGCTTTTCCCCGAAGCTCATGTCCCCGAGGGTCGCGGGGTTGCGCCATTCCGCGATAAGGTAGAACAGCATTCCCACAGCGATAAGCCCGCCGGTCATCACAAGCACCGCCCGCGTGTGCAGGCTGAATTTCTTCATTTCCTTATACCGTATGAAATTCTCCCATACGATAAAGCCCAGACCGCCGACGATTATCAGCAGCGCCAGCGTTATCAGCACCACGGGGTCGCCGCTGCATGAGGTAAGGCTTGAAAACTCGCCGTTCATGCCCATGAGATCAAACCCCGCGTTGCAGAACGCCGAAATGCTCATGAAAAGGCTCATCCACGCGCCGTATGCGCCGTGCTTCGGAATTAACACCGCCGACAGCAGCAGCGCGCCGCAGAGCTCGAATATAAGCGAATATTTAACAATGCTGATGAATATGCGGCGTCCGCCCTCAAAGCTGCTTTCGGTGAGATCGCCCGCGGCGTTTTTAAGGGTGCGGTAGCCGAGCTTTTTTCCCGCCGCGACGTTGAAAAACGTGATTATCGTAACGAACCCCAGCCCGCCTACCTGAATAAGCAGCGCAATTATTATCTGCCCGAAAACCGACCAGTGCGTGAAGGTGTCAACAACGACAAGCCCCGTCACGCAGGTCGCCGACGTCGCCGTGAAAAGGCAGTCGAATATCGGCGTGAACTCCAGCGTTTTCGACGATATCGGCAGGCACAGCAGCAGCGTTCCCGCCAGAATTATTATCAGAAACCCCACGACAAGCGTCCTTGCCGGAGATAGCCTCTTGCCTGTTTTGGCTATAATAGGCATTATTCTGCCTCCCCCTTAATTGCCCGAACTGTCACTGTTCCTTTTTATTGCTCACGGTGAGCGATGTGACGGTTATGGGCTCCGTGCCCGTATTTGAAAGCTTAAAGCGCACGTTTTCTTTCTTTTCCTTAATTATTGCGGTTATTCTGAGAACATTGTCGCTCTGCTCCAGCACGGTGTAATCAAGCGTTTTTTCGCCCTTGTCGGTGGTAAGGGTTATCTTGCCCCTGCCGACGCCCTCGCCGTAAACCGTGAAGTAATACGCACCCGCCTTATAAAGCGTGGTGTAATTCGTGTACACCGCCGAGCCGTTCGGAAGCGTCAGGGTAACGCCCTCGCCGTTGCTGCGGTCAGGGTCAGCCGTTTCCTCGTCAAAGCCGTTCCTTACCGCATGGGTCGTCGCGGGGACGTCCGCGGCGGTGTAGGTCACCGTGCCGCCGCCCTCCGAAACGCTTAACCCCTTGTCAAGCGCCCACTGAACAGCCTTTTCGGTGCAGGCGTAAACATGGATCGTGCGGTTGATGTCGCCTATGCGGTGTATCCCGTCGAACCACATATCAAGGTTCTCCTCTTTCCCCGCAAGAATGATATCGGGAAGCCCGCCCTTGTCAACAATGGTCTTGAGCTTGGAATAGCTCGTCACTACCTCGACATCAAGGTCGTCATAGAGGAACTGCGCCTTTACATAACGCTCCCTTGCAAGGTTGAAGCAGGTAACGCTGTCAAAATCGTCCTCCAGCAGGTCGATAGCGTCCGACATATATTTCGCGCCGAAAGCGGAATTGCGGCTCTGCGGGATAGTGTAGGAGGTATAGAGGTAAATATTGGAATAAAGCAGCAGCCCCGCCAGCGGCAGCGAATAGAACCAGTGAATTTTCTTGTCCTTCAGCCGTATAAGCTTTATGATGACCCATACGAAAAGCATGGTCGTTGTCGAGATGATTATTTTGATGAAGGTCTGCTGCGTCAGCATATCCTTCATAAGCTCGCCGTAGCGCATGGGCGCAAGTCCCATTATCATCGCGCTGACAAAGCGCTCTCCCCCGACAACAACGGGGACGACGCGCAGCATGGTAAGCAGGTTTATCGCCGCGCCCGTGCAAAGCGCCGCGAAGCTCTGCCCCATTCCGAACCGCCCGCGGTATATCACGAGAAGCCCCGCAAGCAGCGCCACGGGGTACATGACCTCGGTATATCTGCCGTAGATAACGGTGTCCGCGCGCTCCGCGTACAGCGACGAGGTTGCCTTGAACGCAACGCTTACAACGAATATCGCGCCCATGACAAGCAGCGTGAACCACAGGAATACCGCATGGTTGTCGTCAAGATACGGTCCGCTCTTCGGGTCGGCTTCGCCGCTTTCCGTAAGCACGGTCTGCCTGTTCCTGCGCTTGTAATAAAGGACTATCCCCACAATGACCGCCACGATACATATTGCACCAAAGCCCCATGTTGAGGAGATGAAGTAGAAAAGGTGTCCGATAAGCGTGTCGAAGAATTTCTCGAGCGAAACGCCCTCGCTTACCGAAAGCCCGCTGTCGCCCGTGCTGAATATCCGCGTGAACATTCTCTCGATGGTGTTCGTCGGGGTCTTTCCCTCGTCGATACGCCACAGCGCGCTCTGTATGAAGTTCTTCATGAACTTGTCGCCGATAAAACCGACGACGATAGCCGCGTAAAATCCCGTCAGGCAGAAAATGCGCTTTTTCTTCATCGTAAAGAACACGACAAGCTCCAGCACCGCTCCCGCCGCAAGCAGCGCGAGCATTCTCCCGTGCGTCGCATACGCCGCAACGAGCGTCAGACCGCCCAGAACGGAGAATATCTGCTTCCTCACGGTCGACTTGCAGTCGATGGACTTATACATCAGCAGCGCGAATACCCACGGAAGAAGGTTGCACATGGTTTCATTCCAGGTGTATTTCGTCAGCAGCATATAGCAGGGGTAAAGCCCGCAAATCAGCGCAAAAACGATCGAAGCCGCCTTTTTTACCTCAAAGGCTTTCCGCGAGAGGTAGTAAACTATGACCGGCGCAAAGCTCATAAGAATGCCGTTTATGACCAGCATAAGACGGTAGCGCAGGTAGGGGTCGTCCGTTATTCCGAAAACGGGAATGTAGAACAGGCTCTGAAAATAGCCGTAATAGCCGCCCGTCGATACCGTTGAGCGCCAGTCCAGCCCGTTGAAATAAGCCGCCACGGCGGTAACGCTGTATTCGTCGGGAGTAAGGTTGAATATGGTGGTGCAGAGCGTCATAAGTATATGCAGCAGCAGCGTGCCCGCATACAGGCATATCATGACAAACCACTCTGTCTTTAAGAATGCGGGAACATTCCTGCTCCCTCTTTCTCGGGTGACTGCGGTCAATTCGCCGCCGTCGGGTATATTCTGCGGTTCTTCCGCAAATTCGCTCATGATTTTCCTCCGTTATTTTTAGTGTTATTTGCCGTCGATCTGTATCGGATAAAGTCGCGCGCACTCTCGCCGTAGGCGTAAACCGTGTAGCTGCCGGTGCGGCCTACTACGTCGTAGCTTCCGCCCTCAAAGGGCGCTTCCGTTCCGCTTTCCGCCACAAGCAGGCAGGATTCGGGGACAGCCTTGGGATCGTTTATTATGACGACCTGCGTCAGCGGGTCAAGGAACTGCACCAGCCCCGCCATGCGCGTATCCGTCTGATAGAAAACGATCCGCGGCGACTGCTTGTCGTTATAGATAAGCGACGAAATATCCTCTGCGGCGGAGATGTTCTCCTTGTTCTCCTGCGCGCTCTGCGGGAGATAAACGAACGCCCCGAACGCAAAGGTGTATGCTGATATACAACAGATAAAGCCGGAAACAAGCTGCGTCCTGTGCCGCCTTGAGCAGGCAGTGAACACCGCCGTCAATGCGAATATCGTCAGAATGCAGGAGCTCATTATAATGAAGCTCGTTCCCGTCAGCCTGCTCCCCGTTTCCTCGGTGAGCCGCCACGGAAGCAGCCCCAGCACGGGGGACTGCCGCATTTGCTCGGCGCTGTTTACGACAGGATAGGTTATCACCCCGAAAAGCAGGCATACCGCTCCGTATGTTCCCGCGCCGTAAATTATATGCCTTAGCTCCGCCCCGTAAAGGAAAACAAAAGCAAGCACAAGGAATACTGCAAGCGGCGCGGCGTTGTCGGTGTACCGCCCGAATATGGCGAGGTCCTGAAGCTGCGAAATGTCCTCCGAGCCGAATTTATATATTGCCGAAAGCAGCACAGACCCGCCCACCGCAAGAAAAGCGTATACCGCAAAAACGGTTATGCGCGTGCTGTACTTGTGCTTTACCGCGTCATATACCCTCGTTCCCCTTTCGGGAGAGGCTTTCCATGCGCCGATATTCTCTTTTATCCGCGAGGCAACAATAATAACGAATACCACCGCAGCAAGAGCGCCCAGTCCCGCCGTCGACGTCATGAAGGTGTAAATATGCCCGAACAGCGCCGCGAAGAAACGCCCCGCGCTGCCGCTCTGTGAAAAGGCGTCCAGCCGCCAGAGCTCCGTTTCAAGCGTGTTCCCCCCGACAGCGCTTTTCCAGACAGCCTGCCGTATGAACTGCGAAGCGAAATTCTCCGCCGTAAATCCCGCAACAAGCGATATCAGAAACGCGGGAATATTCATCAGCTTTTCGCCGGTGGAAGCCTGCACTATTATCACCGTAAGCGCCAGCGCAACAACGACCGCGATAAGCCGCGGGTGCGCCGCGTAAGCCACCGCGCACATAAAGCCCGTGAGCAGTGACATCGAAAACCGCGACGAGCTCTTGTTCCGCTGCCACGTTATCATAACGCACCATATCAGAAGCCACGGCATAAGGCTGCAAACAGCCTCGTTCCAGACAAATTTCGAATGGCAGACATAGGTTATATAAAACCCGCAGCAAAGCGCCGTGACGGTCTTTTTCCATACGCTCTCTATACCGAGCCTTGAAGCAATATTGTACGCTATCAGCGGAATAAGGCTTATTATAACGCCGTTCATGACAAGCATTGCCTTGTACAGCGCATAGGGGTTTTCAAATATCAGGAACAGCGGCGTATAAAGCAGCGCCTGAATATAGCCGTAATAGTACCCTATGCCGCTCATCAGCCCCGACCAGTCGTGACCCGAATAAAACGCGGCAATACTCGCCACGCCTATCTCGTCGGGGTGCACCGAGGGCAGCTCCATATACATCGCCAGCAGCGAATTTACCACGACGGAAAAGGAAAACATGACGAACATAACGCCCTTGTCGCCGAAGGTGTCGTAAAATTGCCTTAAACGTCTGACCATTATTTTCTGATTTCCTCTTTTGTATAGCTGCAGCAGTTATAGTTGGAGTAATTCGCGTTGGTGTTGTTGTATTCAATGCGCTTGACATGGAAAAGAGTTTCGTCCATTACCTTGCGGCAGCCCGATATCGCGTCCGCAACAAGCCCGAAAATACCTATCTCTATCCCCACTATAGCAAGCACTGCCATCAGAACGAGCGACTGGATATGTCCGCCGCCGTCGCCCAGGCAGAGGTAAACGACAAATCTTACCGCAAGGATAAGCGCCGCGAGAATAAATACCCCCGCAATTGCAAGGAACGTTTTAAGCGGCTTTCTCATGACATAGTTGCGGATTATCGTGCCGCTGGAGCGCTTTATATAGCCCCACATGGACTTGAA
>JBJFHP010000145.1:0-2460 GCA_051893715.1 Oscillospiraceae bacterium | reverse complement strand
TCGCTGCGGCAAGCGCTCTGACAGGCTACATCTCTGACGTTAAGGAATAAGGAGGGCAACAATGAAAGCACACGGTTTTGTACATAAATACGGCGATAACGTTGACACGGACGTAATTATCCCCGCGCGTTATCTTAACACATCAGACCACAAGGAGCTCGCCTCCCACTGCATGGAGGATATCGACAAGGAATTTGTAAACAAGGTAAAGCCGGGCGATATCATCGTTGCGAACATGAACTTCGGCTGCGGCAGCTCCCGCGAGCACGCGCCCATTGCAATAAAGGCAAGCGGAGTAGGCTGCGTTATCGCGTCCACCTTTGCGAGAATATTCTACCGCAACGCAATAAACATCGGTCTGCCTATCCTCGAATGCGACGAGGCGGCAAAGGATATCGACGCGGGCAACGAGGTAGATATTGACTTTGATACCGGAGTTATCACAAATGTGACCAAGAACAAGACATATCAGGCGCAGCCGTTCCCCGATTTTATCAAGGATATCATCAACAAGGGCGGACTGCTGAAGTCGTTAAAGGGCTGATTATTTCGGAATGGAGCGATTTGCGTGATACTGAATATTAAGCCTGCCGCGCGGTATCAGACAGAGGATATCTGCGCGCTGGCAGACGCTCGTGACAGAGAATTATTTGAAGAGAGTATGAGCGGCGGACTGCTTACGGCGGTCGTTACCTGCGACAGGGCTGTAAAGGGCGTCTGTGTTTGCAGCGGCTCGCCTATACCCGACGGCTGCGAGATCAACGTTCTTTTTATTGATAAAGAGCAGCGCAGGAAGGGAATAGGCAGAAAGCTGCTGTCCTATGCCCTGCGCGAAATGCGCGCGCAGCGCTTTACGCGTGCATTCATATGGCTCGACGAGAATAACACCGATGCGGCGGGATTTCTCACTCACTTCGGTTTCTCGTTCGACGGGAAAGAACGCAAGGCGCCGTCGCCCGACGGTTCGGGCATGATCAGTGAAATGCGCTTCAGAATTGACATTTGAAAGGATATATGTTATGGAAAAGAATATTGCCGTGATAAAGGGCGACGGTATCGGCCCCGAGATAGTTACCGAGGCAATGAAGGTACTCGACAGGGTTGCCGTGAAATTCGGTCATAAGTTCAATTATGAACAGCTGCTCATGGGCGGCTGCTCCATTGACGCGAACGGCGTTCCGCTCACCGACGAAACGATCGAGCGCTGCAAGGCGTCCGACGCGGTGCTCATGGGCTCTATCGGCGGAAATACGACCACCTCTCCGTGGTACAAGCTCCCCGCAAATCTCCGCCCCGAGGCGGGACTGCTCAAGCTGCGCAAATCGCTCGGGCTGTTCGCGAACCTCCGTCCCTGCCACCTTTTCCCGCAGTTAAGCGGTGCCTGCCCCCTCAAGGAGGAAATAAGCGCCAAGGGCTTCGATATGCTGATAATGCGCGAGCTTACGGGCGGACTTTACTTCGGCGAGCGTCACACCGAGGAGGTAGACGGCGTTATGACCGCTGTCGACACGCTGAAATATGACGAAAAGGAGATCCGCCGTATAGCGATAAAGGCGTTCGACGTTGCTATGCAGCGCCGCAAGAAGGTGACAAGCGTTGACAAGGCGAACGTACTCGATACCTCCCGCCTGTGGAGAAAGGTAGTCGAGGAGGTCGCAAAGGATTACCCCGAGGTAACTCTGGAGCATATGCTTGTGGACAACTCCGCAATGCAGCTCGTAAAGGACCCCGCGCAGTTTGACGTTATGGTGACCGAGAATATGTTCGGCGATATCCTCTCCGACGAGGCTTCCATGATAACCGGCTCTATCGGAATGCTCGCTTCCGCAAGCATGAACGAAACAAGCTTCGGTCTGTACGAGCCGAGCGGCGGTTCTGCGCCCGATATTGCGGGTCAGAACAAGGCTAACCCCATTGCGACGATACTCTCCGCGGCAATGCTGCTGCGTTATTCCTTCCACATGGACAAGGAAGCCGACGCGGTAGAAAACGCGGTCGACAAGGTTCTCGAGGCAGGCTACAGAACGGGCGATATCATGTCCGAGGGCATGACGCTTGTTTCCTGCTCTGAAATGGGAACAAAGATTGCAGAGTTTATCTGAGGTCTATGTCGCTTTTCCACAAAAATTATACCCTTTACTAAAATTTAATGTAAATAACATTAAAAAATCAAAAAGCACTTGAAAAACCGCGCTTTTTGAGCTATACTAAGTATATCTTATTATGATGAAATTCGGGATATGCGCCTTTCCGTCCCATATGGGATATCATCGCGGCACGCCGCCAATGTTCCCGAAAGGCATTTCCCGGTTTTACCGAAAGGAGCGTCTTTTTATGTACAACGATCTGGTGGATACCATCGGCTTCCTCGGCGGCTATGACAAGGAGGTAGCCGACGCTATGGAGCTTGAGCTCAAGCGTCAGAAAAGAAATCTTGAGCTCATCGCCAGCGAGAACATC
>JBJFHP010000144.1:0-2470 GCA_051893715.1 Oscillospiraceae bacterium | reverse complement strand
GAAAAGCTACGGGCATATCGACGTGCTTGTCAACAACGCGGGGATATCGCAGATAAAGCTTTTCGGGGACATCACCGGGGAGGACTGGGCGCGTATGCTCGCGGTCGACCTCACCGGCTGCTTCAACGTCACGCAGGAGGTGCTGAAGGGCATGATCGCCCGCAAAAGCGGCGCGGTGGTGAATATATCGTCGGTATGGGGAGTTCACGGCGCGTCCTGCGAGGTGCATTACTCGGCGGCTAAGGCGGGCGTTATCGGCATGACAAAGGCGCTCGCGAAGGAGGTCGGGCTTTCGGGCGTGACGGTGAACTGTATCGCCCCGGGCGTTATCGACAGCCCGATGAACAGCGCGCACCTGACCCCCGAGGAGCTTTCGGAGCTTGCGGAGCAGACGCCCGTCGGCAGGCTCGGCAGACCCGACGAGGTGGCAAGGGCTGTCAGGGCGCTTGCCGAGAACCGCTTTATCACCGGTCAGGTGCTCGGCGTTGACGGCGGATTTTACTGAAAATAAGGTATATTTGTGCCAATTTCAATAATATTTTGCCGCTGTTATTGTTGATTTGTACAATTTGGAGTAAAATGCGTTGAAAACTTTGTCAAAAAAATCTCAAATAAGCGGTTGAATTTTTCGGCGAAATATAGTATAATAATTTTGATTTGATATATACTTAATCGGTTTTCCGAGAAGAAAAAAGGAGACATTATATGAACATCGCGCTTTCCCTTCTATCGGCTGCCGCGAATAACTCTGAGACTGCCGGTGTTATTGACAAGCTTCAGTCGTACACCGCTACGGATACTCAGTCGATCGCGCAGCAGCAGATCGCTGACCCCAATTACTGGGGCACGGTCGGAATAATCAGCCTTACGGGAATATTGGTAGTATTCTTTATTCTTGCGATACTTATCTTTGTTTTCTGGCTCATGGGCAGAATATTCCAGACAATAAACAACAGCAAAAACAAAAAGGCTGAGGCTGAAAAGGCTGCAAAGGCTGCCGCTGCTCCTGCCGCGCCTGCGCCTGCGCCTGCGCCCGTTGTCGAGGAGGCAGCCGCAGATACGGACAGCGACGAGGAAATAATGGCTGTCATCAGCGCCGCGATCGCCGCTTACGCAGCGGAAGAGGGCACTGCATACACCATCAGGAACGTCAAGCGCAGGGACAGCAGGACGCGTTCCGCATGGAGCCTTGCGGGCATCGGCGAGAACACCCGCCCGTTCTGACACAAAGATAGAAAGGAAACTCAAGCATGGAAATATTTGTAGATACCCTGTCGGGGCTCGTAACAGGCTCGGGCTTCGCGGGATTAACAATACAGAGCGTCATCATGATACTTCTGTCTTTCGTACTGTTTTACCTCGCTATCGTAAAGCAGTATGAACCGCTGCTGATGCTGCCTATCGCGTTCGGTATGCTGCTCACCAATCTCCCTTTTTCGGGACTTTATCACCCCGACCTCTGGAACCCCGCGACAAACCCCTATTTTGCCCCCGAATACATCGAGGAGCTCGGCAACGTCACGGTGAATTACGTCAAGGAAACGAGCCTTGATTACGGCAAGGTGCTCCACGAGGGCGGCCTGCTGGATATGCTTTACCTCGGCGTTAAGCTCGGTATTTATCCACCGATCATCTTCCTCGGCATCGGTTCCATGACCGACTTCGGTCCGCTTATCGCAAACCCGAAGAGCTTCCTGCTCGGCGCTGCCGCACAGGGCGGTATCTTCTTCACATTCCTCGGCGCGTGCCTGCTTAACCTTACGGGTATCGCGGACTTCTCGCTCAAGGAGGCTGCTTCCATCGCTATCATCGGCGGCGCGGACGGCCCCACGGCGATATTCCTCACATCAAAGCTTGCTCCGCAGCTACTCGGCTCGATTGCCGTTGCGGCGTATTCCTACATGGCGCTGGTTCCGGTTATTCAGCCGCCTATCATGAAGCTTCTCACCACCGAGAAGGAGCGCTCCGTAAAGATGGGTCAGCTCCGTCAGGTTTCCAAGATAGAGAAGGTCGTATTCCCGATCGCGGTAACGGTCATTGTTGCTCTTATCGTTCCCGACGCGGCTGCGCTTGTCGGTATGCTGATGCTCGGTAACCTCATGAAGGAGTCGGGCGTTTGCGACAGACTTGTCAAGACCGCTCAGAACGAGCTCATGAACATCATCACGATATTCCTCGGCGTTACGGTCGGCGCTACTGCGGTCGCAGAGAACTTCCTGAACGTAAAGACGCTGTTCATCATTGCGCTCGGTCTTATCGCGTTCTGCATCGGCACAGCGTGCGGCGTACTGCTCGGAAAGCTGATGTACGTCATCTCCCGCGGCAAGATCAACCCGCTTATCGGCTCCGCAGGCGTTTCCGCCGTTCCTATGGCGGCGCGTGTTTCGCAGAAGGTCGGTCAGCAGACCAACCCCTCCAACTTCCTGCTCATGCACGCTATGGGTCCGAACGTTGCAGGCGTTATCGGTTC
>JBJFHP010000143.1:5696-10009 GCA_051893715.1 Oscillospiraceae bacterium | reverse complement strand
TAGGGAGAGGGAAAAATCGCAGTTTTTCCCTCTCCCGAAGGGTTTCCCCCACTTCAAGTGTGAAAACACTATAATTACAATTTATGCTTTTATCGCCGAATAGGTGATTTGTTTTATAAGGCGCATTGGGCGGGCGCCCAGTCCGCCGCAGCGCTGTATGAAATACAGGAACGTATACCCTCCCTTGGGGTCGTTGGCGAAATAACACCCCAGCCAGCCGTCCCAGCCGTATTCGCCGGGCTGCGCGGAGGGTCCCGCTAAATTCGGTTCGGTGCAGACGTGCATGAGGTTGCCGTAGCTGTAACCGACGTGCTGCTCCCAGTTGAACGAGCGGCGCTGCTCATCGGTGAGCTGCGGGGTCGTCATGTAGCTCACGGCATTCTGCGAGAGAATGCGCCTGCCGTTGTAAACGCCGCCGTTCAGCAGCATTTCCGCAAACGCGGCGTAGTCGTCCATTGTTGAGCATAAGCCCGCGCCGCCGCTCTCAAATTCGGGCTTTCTGCGGCAGAGGTAGGTAAGCCCAAGGTGCTGCCAATTGCAGGGGATAAGCTCGCCGTCCTTCGGCTCATAATTTTCCGCGAAGCGGTTCAGCTTTTCCTCGGGGCAGTAGAAATCGGTGTCATTCATGCCGAGCGGCTCGAATATCTCGCGCTTCAGGAACTCGCCGAATTTCATTCCCGTAACGACCTCAATGACCGCGCCGAGCACGTCGGCACTCGTGCCGTACAGCCAGCCCTCGCCCGGCTGAAACGCAAGCGGCTGCCTGCCTATCTCGTTCGCAAGGGTCACAGTGTCCCACGGCTTGCCCGCCGCAACGTCCTGCGCCATGCGGTCGTAAAGCTTCTGCATTTCCGCGCCCGCAGGGAAACCCGCGTCGGGGTAGCAGCAGCCCGAGGTCATGTCCATCAGATTTTTTATTGACACCTCGTTCTTAACGGGCTCAAGTCCGTTTTCGGTGAGCACCTGCTGATTTTTAAACCCGGGCAGATACCAGCTCACCTTGTCGTGAATGTCAAGCACTCCCCTGTCGATCAGTATCATTACCGCCGCGGCGGTAACGGGCTTCGTCATGGAATAAAGGCGGACTATCGTGTCGTTTTCCCACTTTATCCCGCGCGCCTCGTCAGCCATTCCGACGTTCGCGCGGTAAATAGGTCTGCCGTTTTTGAGCACATAAGCCGAACAGCCCTTGACCTCGCCGTTTTCGACCTGCTTTTTGAGCATTTCCGTTATATTTTCAAGACGGACTAAATTCATGGCATAGCTCCTTTTTCCGTGTCAGACGCGTATTCTGCGCGCCTCGCAGTAAAATCTCTTGTCATTGGCGTGACCCATCGAGAAAGTCTTTCTCGGCAGCGCGCCGTCCTTGATGACCGTCGGGAAAAGCTCCGCCTTTGTCATCGACGGGAGCAGGAATCCTATCGCGCCCTCCGCCGCCGCGAGATTTCTCACAACGTCCTCGCCGTGGATATAGTCGATCTTACCCGCGTTCTCCCCGAGATAGCTGTCAAGCACGCTCTGAAGCGAGCCTACCGTGAGGTTGGAGCAGGGCTTTGTGACGGAATACTGCTCTTCCTTTCCGTTGAGTATGACCGTGAAGCTCTGACCCTCCGTGCCCTTGACAAGCCCAAGCCTGTCGGTCAGCACTTCCATGAGCTTTTTCGTGTCAACCTCGGTGATTATGCGGTGGATAGCCTCAAACTCCAGCGCGGGCGAATGCAGGTTCACTATCTCGACAAGGGCATAGCGCGCAAGCTCCGCGTCGGGGCTGCCCTCGCGCTTTTTCTGCTCGTAGCATTCCTTTGCGGTGGCAAGCGAATGGTTGCCGTCGCCCATCGCGTACAGCAGCACCTCCTCGTTGTCAAGCCCGTAGCGCTTGTTAAACGCTTCCCTGTCCGCAAGCTTATCCAACGCCGCAAGCGCCGCAGCAGCGTCCTCTGTGCAAAGCACCGCGCCCTCAAGATGCCCGCCGTTCTGCATAAGCTCGAAGTCGTACACCTTGTCCATACCGTCCATTTTCGCTTCAAGCGGCTCAATGACCGTCTTTTCCTCGTCGTCAATAAGTATCATAATATGCGGCAGCTCAAGCGCGGCGTCCTTGCGTATCTTAACGCGCGGCGGTATGCGGGAAGCGACTGTCGCCTCGGTAGCGCGAACCTGCGAGCTGCTGCCCTTGCTGTAATCATATTGCTCAAGGTCGATAGCCCCGATAAGACCGGTGCGCACCCTGCCGTCCGCCTGCGTGCGCTTGGTGATGATAAGGCAGTTTTTATGCTCCTCGAAAAGCCCCTCCGAAAGGTACCTGTCCATTGCGGCGTTTATCGCCTTTATGCGCTGCTCCGCGTCGGGCTGCTCAAGATATACCTCGGGGAGGATAAGGTTGAGCGCCGAGGGGGAATTTCCCGCGATTTCCGCGGTCTTTGCCCAGTATTCGGGCTCGCCCGTGTATTGGTCACAGGCAACAACGCTCCATTTTGTCATTCCCTCCGCGGAAAGCTTCGGGAGGAGAATATCTGCGGTAGAAAAAGCTGTCATGCTGTTTTTCCTCTCTTTTGTCAGTTTTTTCGGCATATCGCCGTATTGCTTACATTTTATCATATTCGGGAAGATTTCGCAACATATTTTTGAAATTTATCGGATATCTTGCTTGATAAATAGCTCCGAATGTGCTATAATTATATGGAAATATTTTATCGGAGGACAAAATCATGGTTGTTAAACCCAAGGTAAGAGGATTTATTTGCACGACCGCTCACCCCGTCGGCTGTGAAGCGGCGGTAAAGTCGCAGATAGACTATGTTAAGGCGCAGCCGAAATTCAACGGTCCGAAAAAGGTGCTCGTCATCGGCTCGTCCATGGGCTACGGGCTTGCTTCGAGAATTGCCGCGGCATACGGCGGCGGGGCGGCTACCCTCGGCGTAATGTTCGACCGCGCGGGTAGCGGTAACAAAACAGGCACAAGCGGCTGGTACAACACAAAGGCTTTCGAGAAGTTTGCGGCGGAGGACGGGCTTTACGCAAAGACAGTCAACGGCGACGCCTACTCCGACGAATGCAAAAAGGAGGTCATTGACCTCATCAGGTCCGACCTCGGCAAGGTGGATATGGTGGTTTATTCCCTCGCCGCTCCGCGCAGGACAGTCGGCGACAAGGTTTACAGCAGCGTCCTCAAGACAACGGGCGCGCCCTACACCAACAAAACCATTGACCTCAGAACAAACGAGGTGTCCGAAATAACCATTCAGCCCGCGACCGACGAGGAGATAGAGGCTACCGTTAAGGTAATGGGCGGCGAGGACTGGGAGGCGTGGATAGACGCGCTGATGGCTGCCGACGCTATCGAGGACGGCGCTGTTACCGCGGCGTACTCCTACATCGGTCCCGCGCTCACTCACCCCATGTATTTCGAGGGCTCAATAGGCAGGGCAAAGGATCACCTTTTCTCCACCGCAAAGAAGCTCACCGAAAAGTACGCCGACAGCGGTATCAAGGCATACATTTCCGTAAACAAGGCGCTTGTTACGCAGTCCAGCGCGGCTATCCCGATCGTTCCGCTGTACATCTCCATTCTGTACAAGGTCATGAAGGCTAAGGGCACTCACGAGGGCTGTATCGAGCAGATGTACCGCCTGTTCGCGCAGAAGCTTTACGGCGGCGCTGTCCCCACCGACGACGAGGGAAGAATACGCCTTGACGACCTCGAAATGCAGCCCGATATTCAGGACGAGGTGACAAAGCTCTGGAACGGGCTGTCGCAGGACAACCTCAGGGAAAGCACCGACCTCGACGGCTACTGGAGCGATTTCTACGCGCTGTTCGGCTTCGGTATCGACGGCGTTGACTACGACGCGGACGTTGAAGTCTGATTTTTACCGACATATCATCAATGCCTCTCGTGCACCATGCGGGAGGCATTATTTATCCCAAAAAAACACCCGGCAGATGTTACTCTGTCGGGTGTTCGTGTTTTACCTGTCAGCCGCAGGATCAAGTTTTCTTAGGAGTAGCAAGCACTGTTTCGGAAGCCTCGCTCCATACTCCGTCAACATATGCGAATACTCTGAACGCATACTCCTTACCGTTGGTAAGACCGGAAACGGTGTAGGATCTCGATTTGATGGAGGACGCGTAAACCGTGGAATTGGAACCGCCCTTTACGGTGTAAGCGGTAGCGCCGCTAACTGCAGACCAGCTTATCGTAACCTTGCCGTCGCCCGCTACTGCCTTAACATTCTGAGGAACGATGGTAACGGGTGTCGCCTTTATTGCAACCGCGTTGCCCCACTTGCCATTAACGCAGGCGAATACTCTGA
>JBJFHP010000143.1:0-5596 GCA_051893715.1 Oscillospiraceae bacterium | reverse complement strand
TTATCTTGCCGTCGCCCGCTGTTGCTTTGAGATTCTGAACGGTGGTGCAGATGGGCGTTGCCTTTATTGCAACCGCGTTGCCCCACTTGCCATTAACGCAGGCGAATACTCTGAAAGTATATTCCTTACCATTGGTAAGACCCGATACGGTGTAGGAGTTGGATTTGATGGAGGACGCGTAAACCGTGGTGTCGGTGCCGCCCTTTATCGTGTATGCCGTTGCGCCCGAAAGAGCGTCCCAGCTAAGGGTTATCTTGCCGTCGCCCGCTGTTGCTTTGAGATTCTGAACGGTGGTGCAGATGGGCGTTGCCTTTATTGCAACCGCGTTGCCCCACTTGCCATTAACGCAGGCGAATACTCTGAAAGTATATTCCTTACCATTGGTAAGACCCGATACGGTGTAGGAGTTGGATTTGATGGAGGACGCGTAAACCGTGGTGTCGGTGCCGCCCTTTATCGTGTATGCCGTTGCGCCCGAAAGAGCGTCCCAGCTAAGGGTTATCTTGCCGTCGCCCGCTGTTGCTTTGAGATTCTGAACGGTGGTGCAGATGGGTGTCGCGGTGACAACCGCCGCCTCGCTCCACTTGTTCTTTCCGTATGCGAATACTCTGAAGGTGTATTCCTTACCGTTGGTAAGACCTGTTACGGTGTAAGTATCGTCGGTTATATTCTCCGCGTAGATAGTGGAGTCGGAGCCGCCTTTTATGGTGAATGCGTCAACGCCGTCGGCGATCGTCCAGGACAGTGTTACCTTGCCGTTGCCCGCGGTCGCGGTAACGGCAGGCGCTGCGGGATATACCGTGAGAGTTGCGGTATCGCTTATTTCGGAATTGCCGTATTCATCATAAACGATACATCTTATCTTAACGCCGTCGTTAGAAAGCTTAAGATTGATAAAATTGATCTTTTTGTTATTAACGGTGGAAGAATACCAGGTAGTGCTGTTAGGATAACTATACTGCCATGTATAAGACAGCCCGTCGCCCGTTGCGGTGACCTCGAACGGAGCCTCGCCGCCGTCAACGGAAACGCAATCCTTAGGGTGAGAGGTGATCTTTACGGTGTTCTGCTCGTAGGGTATCTCCTCGGGGTCGTCATAAAGGCACTCGGGGAGAACAACATTGTTATAAAGGGGACTATCACCCACTTCAACGACATGGCTGCCGTTGGAGTCGTTGGCAAGGAAGGTCGCCGTGCTCTTGTTCAGCCATGCGGTCCAGTAATAGCCATCCTGATCGTACCATGTGACGTCCAACTCATACCATTTACCGTTAAGAACAACTCTGTTCCATGCGTGGTTATAGCTTGTTACGGTTATGGTGCGGAATCCGACAAGGTTAAGCAGATAGTTCATGGTCATTGCGTAGCCGTTGCAGACACACTCGCCGTAGGCTACGCCGCCAAGCATTGACTGATTGTAGTCAGCGGATTTATTATAGGTTATACGGCCGCTTACAAGCTGTGCGAGTTTGATCTCCTTTGCAACGTCGCTGTTAAGCTTGTCAACAGTGGAAAGCCATGCGTCGGCATAGGAGTCTACGGTGTTGTAAAGCTCAACTCTCGAGCTTGCGGTCTGGCAAACATCATAGCACTTAATAATAATGTAGTTATAAGACAGACTATACCTGAACCCGCTGGGGAGGAACATGAAGTACGGGTTGGAGTAATAATACGCCAAATAAACCTGCCGTATTTCGTCAAGGCTGTCAAGCGGAGTATCAAAGTATACGGTTGCTATATACTCCGAGGACAGATCCAGACTGGTTGAATTGTAGAAATTTATGCACGCGGCGTCGATCGCGTCATAAGCCGCCTTCTGAGTGGTGGTGAAATAATTATAATAGTAGTTTGTCCTGTAGGACGTGGGGCTCGCCATGTATGTAAATTCCACCGAACCCGTACCGTCGGGATCGGCAGCCTCGGCGATGCCGTAGTCGTAATCAAGGACGCGCTGTATCGCGGCAGCCTCGACATCGGTAATGGGTTCTCCGTAAACGCCCACCTCGGGGATATCGGTAGTTTCGGACGCCCTGATACTGTCGACATAATCTATACATTCATCAATGGACATTGCCTCGACATCGCCCAGCGTGTACTTTTCAACGCTGACATCAGCAACGCCGTCATCCGCGAAGGAGAATGTACCAAGTCCGACGGATGTCACACTGACAGTTAAGGCTGTCAGCAGTGAGACAAAACGTGAGAAAAACTTTTTGTTCACAACAAACCTCCTGAATAATTTTTTGCCCTGAACCAAAACCTGTCTTTTTTTTGCAGAACACCACCTCTTAATAAAGCAGAGGTTTTTTATTAAATGTCACTTTTTTACAGCAAATAATGAAAAAAAGCAACATTATTCCAATTCTACATATAAATTATACCACAAAAAAATACAGTTGTCAATAAAAATCGAAAAAATCTCGAAGAAAAAGCCGCGCGAAATAAGTCGAAACATTTTCCGTTCCGCCCTTGACAAATCCGCTTTGAAGTGATATAATAGTATAGTAATCGGAAAATGCGGATATAGTTTATCGGTAAAACATTAGCTTCCCAAGCTGAGGTGGTGGGTTCGACTCCCATTATCCGCTCCAGTCGAGTGCCCCGACGCGCAAATCGCGCATCGGGGCGATTTTCTTTTGCGGGTTTTCGCACGCGTTAATAAATCTATTTCATATAACATCCGCCGAACGGCTCTGCAAGCCGCTTGACGTTTTTAAAGAATTGCCCCCGAGCCGCCGAAGCAGCCCGAGGGCGAATTATTATACCTCTACCACAAACGCCCCGAATCCCGCCTTGCGGATAGCCGCGGCGTAGTTCTCGGCGTTCGCGCGGGAGCTGAAAGCCCCGACCTGCACGCGATACAGCTTCTTTGCGGCTTTCGCGGCGGTAATTCGCTCGTGAAGCGCAGCCCAGCGCGTTTCGTCGACATAGTACACGGGGCAGTGCTTGCCCGTGAGGTCATAGTGCCGAACGACATTCCCGGCGCTTATTCCGTACCTGTTCATCAGATACAGCACCAGCTCGCCCAGCGCCGTTATCGACGCCTCCTCAAACTTGCCCGACTTGTCCTTGTAGCACACCTCAATGTGTATCGTGCCGCTGTTTTTGCCCGCCGCCGCATATGCAATTTCATTATCGGGGACGCAGCGAATGACCTCGCTGCTCATGCCGACAATGTATTGAGAGCTTGTCTTTGCGTTGGGGTTAGCGGTGAAAAACAGCGCGAGCCTGTCCGCCGACGCGCCGCAGTCGCCCGTGTAGTGAATACAAATGCGCTTCGGGACGGAGCTCGTCCCGGGGCGGTTGTACTTTCCCTCGGGGATAAGCTTGTCAATTATCGTCATCGTTATCGCCTCCGCTTTCATTTTTCAGCTGCTCCAGAACCTCACGGAGCTTCTTCGGAACCGGCAGCCCCAGCCCGACCGCGTTTTCAACTATCGAAACGCCCTCGTTGGCAATGAAGAACAGCATGACCGCGCTCATCAGCGCCGACCCCGAGCCGATAACGTATGTGTCAATGATGTGTCCCATTGCCACAAGGACGAGTATCAGGAACTTCTTGACAAGCCCCCTGAATCCTGTTTCAGAGGACAAATTTCTGTTGAGCACCGCGACAAGCACGCCCGTCGCATAATCGACCGCCATGAATGCGATCATCGCCCAGAACAGCCCCGTCACCTCGCCGTAGAGGAACCCTACGACCGCGCCGACAGCCGCCGCGCAGCAGTCGAGCAGCTTATCCCATTTCATCGTCAGCCGCCCCCGTTTCCGCGTCAAAGCGCGCAATATCATCCTCTGTTACCTTGCCGCGGACATAGTAGTTACCCAGCTGCACCGCCGCCCATTCGCGGGAAAACGCGCCGTTCTTAACGCCCGAGATCAAGTTGTTCACTATCCATTTTGTAAAATCAAACATAAAAATTACCTCCTGTTTATTCCAATTCACTGCCCGAAACAATAACCGCCGCAGTCATATCGTCGATCTTGCCCCAGATATTCCCGATAGCCGCATTGCGCCGAACGCCTGTCACAGCCACATTACCCGCCGACACCGAAACGGTATTCACGCCGTCGCGCTGGCGAATGTCGTCGGGGACAGTGTACGGCGAAGTATCGGGAGTAACCTTTGTGATAACAGCCGCGCCGCTGCAAAGCACGGGGCTGAATACGACATTATTGCAAGTATATCCCGCCGCAATGCGTATCTTAAATCGCGCCGTGCCAAACGTCGACGCGTCATAGGTAAACGTCTTGCCCGCACCTAAATCCGTGATATTGGCGGTTACCTGATTTGTTATCGCGTAGCCCGCCGACGACCCGCCCGCAGGACAGCCGGTCAGCGTGTACGTTTCCCCGTCGGTCATTTCAACCGTGTCGGACAGGTACTGCGCGACAGCAGTCGCCGTGCCGTTCGCAATTATCGACCCGTCGGGGCAGCGCGTGAACGTTACCCCCGAAATAGTTTCCGTTTCGGCGTGCCCGTCGAATTTCAGCAGGTTCTCCCCGCCCGCGCGGATAGTGATCTCCTGCCCGACAATATCATCGCCGATCAAGGTTATCCCCGAAAAAGGCACGCCGCCCTGCAAGCCGTCCAGAGTAACGATTCCCGCAGGGGCTGCCGTTATATCGGAGCTTCCGCTGCCGCCGAAGGGATTGACCGGATAGTCGCTGCCGATGATCAACACCGCGCCCTCGCCCGAAAGATACACCGTGCCGTTGGCAGAGTAAACGGGCGCAGACTGCCCTGCGGGTATTGAAACGACCCCGTCCGCGCCTGCCGCAACTCCCGCAGTCCTTGCCGCGTACACCACAGTCGACCCGTCGTTGCGTATCCACGCGTTAAAGCCCTTTCCGTAGTCCGCAATTGTTTCCGTGCCCGTAAGCACGATAGTTTTGCTGCTCATAATAAATTCCTCCTGTCAATTATTAGCGGTTTTCCCGCTGATTTATAATAACGCGTCGGGAGGTGCAAAAAACTGCAAAATATACTTTTTATACAAGTTAACGCAGATTTCTCGCGGCGATAACGAAGGTCTGAAATGATACAAGGATATCCTGAAGCGCGGACATCAAGGGCGCGCACGGGTATTTTACGGGCAGCCTGTCCGGAGTGAAGGCGGGGCGAAGGCTGTTAAAAAGGCGCTTGACAAATCACTACAGCATGGTATAATAGAAGATAACAGCAAACGAATGGCGGTAGATGATGTGTATTATATAGGCAAAATTGATATCAACATATATAAGTGCGTTTCCGAAGATATTGTGACTGATGAGGTTATTATAACTGATAACCAAATATCGCACATCAAAGAAAGACACCCAACTGTCTACGAGAATTTTGGTTGTAATTTTTCGGAAATAATTGGCAAACCGGATTATATCCTTGAAGCAAATAAGCCAAACACAGCAATTATTCTTAAACGTCTTAAAGCGGACAACGGATTTATCAAAACTGTTTTGAGACTTATAACCTCAAAGGACAATCCGTTATTCAAGAATTCCATAATAACATTTATGAGAATTGATGAAAAATCTTGGAACAGGTGCGTTTGTCAAGAAAAAACTGATCCACTTGCTAAAAAAATTTTGAGCCACC
>JBJFHP010000142.1:0-2497 GCA_051893715.1 Oscillospiraceae bacterium | reverse complement strand
TTATCTCGGCTTCCTTTGCCTTGATCTCGACTTCCTTTTCCTGCTTTGCGAGGTTAGCGTTAGCGGTGGTTATCTCGATAGTCTTGCGCTGCTCCTCCTGCTGAATGGTGTATGCAGCGTCGGCTTCCGCCTGCTTGATGTCAGCTGCGCGCTTCAGCTCTGCCTGCTTTATTGCGAGCTCGTTCTGGCGCTCCGCAATAGCGGTTTCGGAATCAACGCGCGCGTCGTTCGCCTTGCGGTTTGCTTCCGCCTGAGCTATCTTGATGTCGCGCTCTGCCTCTGCCTTGGAGATAGCAGCCTTTTTCTTGATCTGCATGGTGTTGTCGATACCCATGTCGTTGATAATGCCGTTGTCGTCAACGAAATTCTGAACGTTGAACGAAACTATTTCAAGACCCATTGCGCGCAGGTCGGGGTCGGCGTTCTGCTTTACCTTGTCGGCGAATGCCTGACGGTTGCTTACCATTTCCTCAAGGCGCATCTGACCTACAATCTCACGCATATTGCCCTCGAGAACCTCGCGCGCAACCTGCGTGATGTACTGCACGTTCTTGTTGAGGAAGTTCTGCTGTGCGCGGGCGATGGTGTCCGCGTCGGGGGAGATCTTTACGTTTACTACCGCGTCAACGGAAATGTTGATATAGTCGGCGGTGGGGACAGCCTGCGCGGTGCGGACGTCGACAGACATCAGTGCGAGCTCAAGCGTATCGCAGCGCTCAAAGAACGGGAGCTTTACGCTCGCCTTACCGATAACGACCTTTGCCTTGCGGCGCAGACCGCTTATTATGTACGCCTTATCGGGCGGCGCCTTGCGGTAGCCTGCGGCGAACATAACGATGATGACGATAACAACAATTGCTATGGGGATTACATAAGGAGGGATAAGTGGCATAATTTTGTCCTTTCTGCGTCACAGCCTGTTACAGCTTGTGTGATATCTCAAGCGCACGATAGTACGCTTTTGTGAGCTTTTCGAGGTCGGTTGTGTATTCGCTCGTTTTTCCCGCGCGGAGGTCTGCGACTATCTTTGCGGCGGGGGCATATACGCCGTTCAGACCGATATTGCCCGAAAGACCCTTTAGTGCATGAGCCTTGTGTTCCGTTTCGGTCAGGTCGCCTTTTTCAGCCGCGGCTTTAAGTTCATTCACGACTTCATCGGCAGCGCCGAAGAATTTCCTGAAATATTTCAGGAACATTTCCTCGCTGTCCATGAACCGCGAGGTCATTTCGCCGCAGTCAAGTCCTACCTCCGCAAGCTCTGCGCGTATCTCATCTGTTATCATGGTATTCACTTCCTGTCAGATATATAAGGAGCCGCGTTCCTGCATTACCGCGTTACCCCATTCTTATTTTATCATTACGTCGCATTTCTGTCAATGTATGTATGAAAATTTGTAGGTTTAGACAATTTTCGGCATTGATTTTTTCCTTGTAAAAAATTGGCGTTAATAAATGGGGCAATATTCCGGCTGCGCGCGGCAAAATATCGTTCGGCTATTGACTTTTGAAAAATAAAGAGGTACAATATAAATATACGTTTATCATTATGAAAACGTTATCACGACATTGAAAGGAACATCATCTATGGCAGGGTTTAAGACCGCGCGCATATTCAGCGACGGCATGGTATTGCAGCGCGGGAAGAATATAAATGTATTCGGAGAGGGCGTCGACGGGACGGTTATCACCGTTTCGCTCCTCGGGAAAACGGCTCGCTGCACCGTTAAAAACGGCAGGTGGCTTGCGGTGCTGCCGCCTGTGGAGGCGTGCACGGGCGCGGAGCTTACCGTCACCGACGGCAGCGACACGGTGCGCTTTACCGATGTCGCGCTGGGCGAGGTATGGCTCGCGGGAGGGCAGTCCAACATGGAATACGAGCTGCGCAACTGCACGGGCGGCAGGGAGCACCTTGAAAACGACGGCGACGTCAATGTGAGATTTTATTACACCCAAAAGAAAACGCTGCTCGACGAGGATTTCTTCGAGTGCGAGGAAAAAATGGGCTGGCAGAGCTTTTCCAACAAGGAGAGCGCGCAGTATTGGAGCGCGGTAGGTTATTTCTTCGCAAAGGAGCTGTCCGAGAAGCTTGGCGTTACGGTGGGAATTATCGGCTGCAACTGGGGCGGCACCTCCGCCAGCGCATGGATGAGCAGAAAATACGCGCAGGGCGAAACAGCGGTTTATTTTGAGGAATACGACGCGTCGATTGCCCCCAAAACGACCGAGCAGGCGATAAAGGACTACCGCGATTATCAGGCGTACCACGCCGCATGGGAGAAAAAGAGCGCGGAATACTACACCACCGCCGAAAATCCGACATGGGACGGCTGCCTTGAATACTGCGGCGAGAACCGCTATCCCGGCCCGCCGTCGCCCGTCAACCCGATGAGCCCGGGCGTGCTCCACGAGAGCATGATAATGCGCGTCTGCCCTTACACCATTGCGGGCTTTATCTACTATCAGGGCGAGAGCGACGACCACCGCCCCGAGATGTACT
>JBJFHP010000141.1:0-10188 GCA_051893715.1 Oscillospiraceae bacterium | reverse complement strand
CCTCTCCCCTTTCCCCCTTTTGTCGATTTTTCTGAGCTTTCATGCGTTAGCCTATTCTCGCTTTGCGAAGGACAGCGGTTTTTCCTCCGTTATAATACGGATAGCTTGTCACTTGATTGAACGCACTCACACCTTGTTATACACTCATTTTGTTGCCGCGCTCTCCTTTTGGTGGGGCGGGGGGCTTGAAATTGGACGGCGCTTTGCTTGAATAAAGGCACTCACACCTTGTTATACACTCATTTTGATAGCGCGTTCCGCTAGCGGTAAGTTGGGGGGCTTGAAATTGGGCGGGGCGGGGTAAAAAATAATGGGCTGCTTTTTGGGCAGCCCGTTTTATAGATAAGACCTTGTTATCAGATAAGTCCTTGATATCAGATAAGTCCGGAATTGTTTATTGCGGAGAACAGTGCGTAAATTGACGCCATGATTATGTCTGTGTCTATGCCTGCGCCCCAGCTTGTGCCGGTGGGGGTGGAGATGCCGATATAGGACGCTGCTTTGGATTTGGAGGACTGCTCGAGCGCGTTTTCGGTGAACGTTTCGATATGATAATCAATACCCAGCCCGTTCTTTATCGCGTTGGAAACTGCGTCAAGACGGCCGTTTCCGCTGCCGCTGTAGGTGCGGGTCTCGCCGTTTATCCTTACGGTGACCTCGGCGCTGATCAGCGGACCCTGCGCATAGTGCGCCGCAACAAGCTCCAGCTTGCCGTTGGGGTTGAGATAGGTGCTCTCGAAGATATCGTATATCTCTGCGGGGTGGAGCTCCTTATGCGCGCGGTCGGACACGCCTTTGACGGTGTAGCCGAAGTGCTCGCGCATTTTCGGCGGCATACAGATACCGAAATTCTGCTCCATGAGGAAGCCGATACCGCCCTTGCCCGACTGGGAGTTGATACGGATAACATCGCCCTCGTATTCTCTGCCGATATCGTGCGGGTCGATCGGGATATAGGGGACGTTCCAGTGCTCGGGATCCTTTTCCTCGCGCCACTTCATGCCCTTTGCAATTGCGTCCTGATGAGAGCCGCTGAACGCCGCGAACACAAGCTGACCGCTGTATGGCATACGCTCGTAAACGTGCATTCTTGTCAGGCGCTCGTATATTTCGGTAAGCTCGGGGAGGTTGGAGAAATCGAGGTTCGGCTCAACGCCGTGGGAGTACATATTGAGCGCGAGGGTGATAATGTCGACGTTGCCGGTGCGCTCGCCGTTGCCGAAGAGCGTGCCCTCAACCCTGTCCGCGCCCGCCAGCAGACCGAGCTCGGTGTCCGCGACGGCGCAGCCGCGGTCGTTATGCGGGTGGAGGGAGATAACGAGGTTCTCGCGGTCGTGGAGCGCCTTGCACATATATTCAACCTGCTGCGCGTAGACATGGGACATTGACTCCGCGACGGTTACGGGGAGGTTGATTATGACCTTGTTGTCGGGGGCAGGCTTCCAGATATCGATGACCGCGTTGCAAATTTCGGCGGCGTATTCCATTTCGGTGCCGGTGAAGCTTTCGGGGGAATATTCAAAGCGGAAGTTGCCGGGGGTTTTTGCCTTGTATTCATTGAGCATTTTCGCGCCGGAAACGGCGATTTCGATAATTTCCTCCTTGCTCTTGCGGAACACCTGCTCGCGCTGTGCGACGGAGGTGGAGTTGTAGAGGTGGACAATGGCGTTCTTGCAGCCCTTCAGCGCCTCGAAGGTCTTTTTGATGATATGCTCGCGGCTCTGGGTCAGCACCTGCACGGTAACGTCGTCGGGGATAAGGTCGCGCTCGATAAGCGTGCGGCAGAACTCATATTCGGTGTCGCTTGCGGCGGGGAAGCCTATCTCTATCTCCTTAAAGCCGACTGCTACGAGGTAGCGGAAGAACTCCAGCTTCTCCTCAAGGCTCATCGGGATTATCAGCGCCTGATTTCCGTCGCGGAGGTCGACGCTGCACCATACGGGGGGCTTTTCGATGTATTCTTTTGTTGTCCAGTCGTTGCAGGGGAAAGGCGGCATAAAGTAGCCGCGGGTGTACTTGCCTGATTTTGTCATTTTGGGTACTTCCTTTCGATAAATTGGTTCCGAATAACATCTGAAATTTATCGGAGCAATAAAAAAACTCCATCTCTTCTGCAAGAGATGAAGCCAACTGCTCCACGGTACCACTCTCATTGGCATAAAATGCCCGCTCTGACACATCTATCAATGTGACTCTCTGTAACGGGAGAAACCGTAACGGCTTACAGGCGAAGCGTTCAGCCGTTCTGCTCAAGGAGGAGCTATATCCGCACGCCGCTGCTGTCTTACACCGACCGACAGCTCTCTGAAAACCGCAGTGAGGACTTATTTCCTATCAACGCATTTCAAATGTATTCTTGTTTGATATTATAGCATAAGACTTTTCGCTTGTCAAGGGGGTATTTGCAGTTTTTTGACAATTTCTTCATCGCCGCGCCGACCGCCGCGAAAAAAGCGCAAGCCCGAACACAAGCGCAGGCGCTGCTGTTATCCCGAAATTGCAGCCAAAGCCGCATGAAAATCCCCTCGTGGCAGCGGCAATGCCCCGACAGCCTTGCCGATAATGATTTTAACCCTTTTCCCGTTGACATTCCTGCCGATGCATGGTAATATAAAAAAGGGAACGCCGCGCAATTATCTGCCGCCGCGAAAAGCCGTCGGCGGCTCGTTGTGCGGCATTGACTTAACGCTTGAATTTGCCGGCGCGGAGGTATGATATGAAAATTTCGGTATTTTATCAGCATATATGCGAGGCTGCGGAGCAGACGGGGCGAACCGTTCCCGACATTCTGTCCGAGGTGCGCGGGTACGGCATAGGCTTTGTCGAAGCCGACCTTGACGATATGCTGCGCGATAACGGGTATATCGCGCAGCTCGCGGCGGCAGACCTGCGGGTGTCCTCGGTATATGCGTTTTATGATTTTGTGAACAATGCCGACCGCGGAAGAATGGCGCTGCATATTCAGAAAGCGGCGGAGGCGGGCTGCGGCAGGATAATGATTATTCCGGGGTTTTACACCTCGGCGGAAAAAGCCGTGCGCGAGAGCGAGCGCGAAAAAATGCTTGATGGTATGCGGGAGCTGTGCGATCTTGCGGAGGAAAAGGGCATTGTCCCCATGATAGAGGATTTCGACGCGGAAAGCAGCCCCATCTCCGACGCGGAGGGTATGCTGTGGTATCTTGAGCGGATACCGTCGCTGCGCGTTGCGTTCGATACGGGGAACTTCATGTACGGCGGGAGCTCGGAGGTTGAGGCTCTCGGGCTGCTTCGCGGCAGGACGGTACACGTCCACTGCAAGGACAGGCGCCTTGAAGCAAAGCGGGGCTGCGGCTTTACAAGGGCGGTTGACGGCAGGCTGCTTTATCCCGCGCCGGTGGGGAGCGGCTGCGTTAAAATGGCGGAGATAGTCGCAGCGCTTGAAAGCGGCGGCTTTGACGGGATATATGTTATTGAGCATTTCGGCGCGGAGGATCAGTTAGGGTACATAAAGAGCAGCGCCGAATGGCTGAAAAGGAGGGCAAAATGATACGCGTAACGGTATGGAATGAATTTGTTCACGAGCGGGAATACGAGGGCATAAGGGCAATATATCCCGACGGAATACACGGCTGCATTGCGGATTTTCTCGGGAAAAACGAGGATATTTCCGTAACGGCGGTAACGCTTGATATGGAAAATCAGGGGCTCAGCGAGGAGCTGCTGCGCGGCACGGACGTGCTTATATGGTGGAGCCACGCGCGGCAGGACGAGATAACAGACGAAAATGCTGCGCTGGTTGCGCGGCACGTTCATGCGGGAATGGGGCTTATCGCGCTTCATTCCGCGCATTTCAGCCGCATAATGAAAGCCCTTATGGGAACGACAATGACGCTAAAATGGCGCAACAACGACCGCGAGAAGCTGTGGTGCGTTTCGCCCGCGCACCCGATAGCCGCAGGCGTTCCTCAATGTATCGACATACCGCGCGAGGAGATGTACGGCGAGTTTTTCGATATCCCGAAGCCCGATGATGTTGTATTTCTCGGGTGGTTTGAAAGCGGAGAGGTGTTCCGAAGCGGCTGCACCTTTACCCGCGGCTACGGGAAGATATTCTATTTTCAGCCCGGTCACGAGGAATTTCCGATATACCATATGCCCGAAATACAGCGGATAATCACCAACGCCGTGCGCTGGGCGAAGCCGTCGCTGCGGCTTGACGACCCGCCCGAATGCGAATGCTGCAACCGACGTGAAATTTAACGCATATACCGAAAACCGATTTTCCCTCAAACACGTTTTCGCAGGTTCAAATATTTTCGTTCAGCCATTTATTCACTATCCCCGCGTCATCGTCGGACATAAACGGGTGCTCGCTGTGTTCGGACACGGTGAGCGAGGCGCCGAACCTGTCCGCAAAGGCGCGTATTGCTTCTATCGGCTGCAAATTGTCCCGTGCGCCGTACAGAATGGCGGTCGGGTGCTTCCATTCGGTTATCGGGTGGGAGAGAATGTATCGGTAATAATCCCAATGGAGGGTATCGATAGCTGTCGGAATCTCCCGCTTTTCTTCAAGCTGCCTTTCGTCAGCGCCCGCCCACAGCATCATATGCCGCACCAGCCATTCCATGTCCACAATGGGCGACTGAAACAGGCATTTTTCAAAATTTCTTTCGGGATAGGCGTTGAGCGAGAAATATGCGCCGATACTGCACGCGAAAAGCGCCGCGCTGTCCCACCGCGCAAAGGCGTAGTCCGCAATAGTGTTAAGGTCGCGCACGCCGTTCCACACGTCGCACCGGTACTGCGTATCGGTGCGCTCGCCGTGCTCGGGCAGGTCGAAGCTTAGGGTCTGGCTTCCCTTTTCCTCGGCTGTTTTCGCGAAGTCCTCGGCATATTCCTTTCGGCTCATTTTGCCGTGAACGTGAATGTATATTCTGTCGGACGGTTTTCCCCATAATATGGCGGGAATGCCGCCGATTTCGAGCCGTTGACGAGTTATCATATAAATTTGTCCTTTCAGATAAAACAGGTTAGCGGGCGTTAGCTGCCGCTTTATTATACCACCGTTTGTTTTATATGTCAAGCCGCCGCTTTGGTGCGGGAATTGCGGCGAAAGTGATTGACTAAACCGTTTTTCTGTGCTATACTTTTTCTGAAAAGGAGCGTGGGGAAAATGTACAGGATATACATTATCGAGGACGAGGAAGCGATAGCCTCCTCCCTTAAAAACAGCCTTGAAAAATGGGGCTTCGAGGTGAAATGCGCCGAGAATTTCAGGAGCATAACCGAGGAATTTTCCGCATTTTCGCCGCAGCTCGTGCTTATGGATATCGGGCTTCCGTTTTACAACGGCTTTTATTGGTGCGGCGAAATCCGCCGTATCTCAAAGGTGCCCGTTGTTTTCCTTTCCTCCGCCTCGGACAATATGAATATCGTTATGGCAATGAATATGGGCGGCGACGACTTTATCGCGAAGCCCTTTGATATGTCGGTGCTTATGGCGAAAATTCAGGCTGTGCTGCGCCGCACCTATGATTTCGCGGGAGCGGCGGGGCTTATACAGCACAAGGGCGCGATACTCAACATCTCGGACGCTTCGCTGACCTATAAGGGAGGGAAGATAGAGCTGACGAAAAACGAGTACCGTATCATGCTTACCCTGCTTGAAAACAAGGGCAGGGTGGTGAGCCGCGAGCTGCTTATGGACAGGCTGTGGGAAACGGACAGCTTTGTGGACGAAAACACCCTTTCGGTGAACGTTTCGCGGCTGCGCCGAAAGCTTGAGAATGCGGGGCTTGAGGGCTTTATCCGCACGAAATCGGGTCTTGGCTACATTGTGGAGTAATAACAAATGCTTGAAATGCTGGAAATGCTGTCGTCTTACCTTAAAGCTCATATAAAGAGCATTATCCTGTGGGCGGTCATCTGCGCGATTTTCGCGGTGGTTTTCGCCCTTTTTTCCCTGCCGCTTTACGCCGTGCTTTACGGCGGCGCGATAAGCCTTTTTTTCGGGGTCATTTTCCTCGCGGCGGACTTTTGCCGTTACCGCAAAAAACGGCTGACGCTGCGCAGGCTTGCGGGGGAAATAACGCTGTCCGCCGAAAATCTCCCCCTGCCCGAAAAAGGCGCGGAGGAGGATTACGACGCGCTGGTAAGGCTGCTTTCCGAAAGGCTGAGGGCGGCGGAAAGCGAAAACGCCGCGCGGCTTTCGGACATGACGGATTACTATACCATGTGGGTACATCAGATAAAGACCCCTATCTCGGCAATGCACCTTATCCTCCGCGAGGGCGACAGCCCCGAATACAGGGAGCTTTCGGAAAATCTGCGGCGCATTGAGCAGTACGCGGAAATGGTGCTGTGCTATCTTCGGCTTGACTCCGACTCGACGGATTTTGTAATAAGGGAATATTCGCTCGACGATATAATAAAGCAGGCTGTGCGCAAATTTTCGCAGCAGTTTATCCGCAGGCGGCTGAAGCTTGTCTACGAACCGACGGGCAAAGCGGTGCTGACCGACGAGAAATGGCTGCTGTTCGTCATTGAGCAGGTGATCTCGAACTCGGTGAAATACACTCCCTCGGGTGAGATATCGATATATTGCGAGGAGCCGCTGACGCTTTGTATCCGCGATACGGGGATAGGCATTGCGCCCGAGGACATTCCGCGCATTTTCGAGAAGGGCTACACGGGCTGCAACGGCAGGCTGGACAAAAAGGCGAGCGGCATAGGGCTGTATCTCTGCCGCCGCATATGCCGAAAGCTCGGGCATGATATTGCTGCCGAGAGCGGCGAAAACGGCACGGTAATAAGGATAAGCCTTGCGCGGGAGAAATTAGAGGTGGAATAAATACTCGGCTTGTTGAAAAAATGAAGATTGAATAATGAATAAATAAGAATGAATAATGGCGGTATCGGCTTCGCCGAACGTTTTGAAAAATGTGATTTTTTATCGCACTTTTTAAATCCGTGCCCGCAGGGCACACCGCAATTATTCATTATTCAATATTCAATATTCATTAAGAAAAACACGTTTCCGGGGCTTGTCGACAGCCTGTAATAATAACCTTTCAAAATTGTAAGAATTGCGGGGAAAATGTAAGCCGTTTCAATGGCGGGCATTTTCCTTTTCTGTTATAATGATATCATCAGACAGAAAGGAAAAAGGAGATAATACAATGCCATTGCTTGAAGTATCAAACATCAAAAAGACCTACACTCAGCGAATAGGCGGGAACAAGGTTGAAGCGCTGAAAAACGTGAGCTTTACCGCCGAAAAGGGCGAATACATCGCCATCATGGGCGAGAGCGGCTCGGGAAAGACAACGCTGCTGAATATCCTTGCGGCGCTTGACAAGCCCACGGGCGGCAGCCTGACGCTTGACGGCGCTGACCTCACCGGAATAAAGGACAAGAACGCCGCCGCGTTCAGGCGCAGCAACCTCGGTTTTGTGTTTCAGGAATTTAACCTGCTTGACACTCTCACCGTGCGGGACAATATATTGCTGCCGCTTGTGCTTGCGGGGACGCATTACCGCGCTATGATGCGGCGGCTGGAGCCGGTTGCGGCGAAGCTCGGGATAACCGCGATACTTGACAAATACCCATACGAGATTTCCGGCGGGCAGAAGCAGCGGACTGCCGCCGCGCGGGCGATAATAACCGAGCCGAAAATGCTGCTTGCGGACGAACCGACGGGCGCGCTCGACTCAAGATCCTCCGACGAGCTGCTGTCCGTTTTCGCAAGGCTGAACGCCGAGGGGCAGACTATCCTCATGGTCACCCATTCCGTAAGGGCGGCGAGCCGCGCGAACAGGGTGCTTTTCATAAAGGACGGCGAGGTGTTTCATCAGCTTTACAGGGGGAACTGCACCAACGAGGAGCTTTACAAGCGCATTTCCGACACCCTTACACTTATTGCGTCGGGAGGTAATGTACAATGAGGTCGTTTTATGAGGTGCTGCTTTATCCGCGGCTCGCGGGAACGGGTATACTTAAAAACCGCCGCACCTATCTTCCGTATATACTCACCTGCTCGGGAATGGTGATGATGTATTATATCATCTCTTTCCTGTCTGAGAGCGACTATGTGGGGACAATGAAGGGCGGGAACATATTACAGGCGTATCTCGGCTTAGGCTGCGGCGTTATGGTCATTTTCTCCGCGATATTCCTTTTCTACACAAATTCTTTCCTTATCCGCCGCAGAAAAACGGAGTTCGGGCTTTATAATATCCTCGGAATGGGAAAGCGGAACATTGCCGTTATCCTTATATGGGAAACGGTGTTCATTTACATTTTCTCGCTTGCGGCGGGGCTTGCCTGCGGCGTGCTGTTTTCGAAGCTCGCCGAGCTTCTGCTGGCGAAAATGCTTGCAGATACCGCCTCGGCGGTGTTCAGCGTTGAGGTCATGCCAATGCTAAGGGCGGCGGTTTTCTATGCGGTGATATTCCTGCTGATAATGCTTAATTCCCTGCGGCAGATAAGCCTTTCGAAGCCCGTTGAACTCATGAAAAGCGAGAATTTCGGCGAAAAGCCGCCCAGGGCGAATTATTTTCTTGCAATAATGGGCGTTGTTCTGCTTGCCGCAGCGTACTGCATAGCAATATTCACCGAAAACCCCTCTATGGCTGTTTTCCTGTTTTTTGTGGCGGTAATACTTGTAGTTATCGCAACATATCTGCTTTTTATATCCGGCTCGGTCGCGCTTTGCAGATTGCTCCAGAAAAACAAGATATATTACTACAAAACCAACCACTTCATCTCGGTGTCGCAGATGGCTTACCGCATGAAAAGAAACGGCGCGGGGCTTGCCTCGATATGCATACTCTCAACCATGGTGCTTGTCACATTATCCTCAACGGCTTGTCTTTATATCGGCGAGGAGGATATGCTGAAAAACAGGTATCAGAGAGATGTCGCCGTCAACAGCTTCACGATAGACGAAAACGTTTGTGCGCTCACGAAAAGCACTGTTGACAGCGTGCTTCAAAGGTACGGGGAAAAGCCCGTGGACCCGCTTGACTACCGCTATCTTGAAATTTCCGGCGTGTTCCGCGGCGACTCCGTGACGGTTGATTCCAGCCGCGCGGACGAGCTTTACGGCAGCGGCGAATTTGACCTGCGGCAGATGTTTATAGTGCCCGTTTCGGATTACAACAGGCTCTCGGGGGAGAATATCGTTCTCGCCGAAAATGAAACGGCGGTGTATACCGTGGGAGAGGACTACGCCTTTGACCGCATAAATATCGAGGAATACGGGGTATTCAATGTCATCGGGACAAACGAAAATCTCTCATATATAGGCGAAAGCAGAATGACCAACATAAGCGAGATATCGCTTTATCCGACTATGTTCCTGCTTGTCAGCGGCGAGGATATACTGTATAAGCTGAACGAGGTGCAGGAGGAATTGTACAACGGCGGGTACCGTATGCTTCACCATTACTACGGCTTTGATTTAAGCTGCGATGAGGAAAAGCAGACGGCAATCGGCACGGAGATACAGGAAAGCGTTATTGCGCTCCGCAACGAGTCGGGCGCGGAATGGACGGTAAAGGTCGAATGCGCCTCAAAGGACAAGTCGGAATTTTACGCGCTTTACGGCGGGCTTTTCTTCCTCGGGATACTTCTCGGGACGGTATTCATCTGCGCCGCCGCGCTCATCATGTACTACAAGCAGATATCCGAGGGCTTCGAGGACAAGGCGAAGTTTGAGATACTTCAGAAGGTGGGAATGACGCGGACGGAAATAAAGGAGAGCATAAACTCGCAGGTGCTCACGGTGTTTTTCGCGCCGCTTATCGCCGCAGGCGTACACATGGCGTTCGCGTTCGGGATCATTTCGAGAATGCTTGCGCTGTTCGGGCTGGTGGACAGCGGGCTGTTCGCGGCGGTAGCAATGGGCTGCTTCCTGCTGTTCGGGCTGCTGTATGCAGCGGTTTACCTGCTGACATCAAAGAGGTATTACAGGATCGTCAGCGGCAAAGAATAGTGCGTTCAGACTGTCGATAAACCCTGAAAACAGTCTTTATCTTAATGAATAATGAATAGAGAATAGTGAATAATGAATAATTTTGGTGTGCCCTGCGGGCACGGATTATAAAAGTTCGGTATAATCACATTATTATAACAATCGGCGGAGCCGATACCATCATTATTCATTCTTCGTTATTCATTATTCAATATTCATTTTTTGTCGAAAAGACT
>JBJFHP010000140.1:0-2554 GCA_051893715.1 Oscillospiraceae bacterium | reverse complement strand
TGTTGACGTGCAGCTGCTGCGGATTTTCGTGGTATATCATGCGGCTTTTGGGCGAGCCGGGCGCTGCGATTTTTGAAATTTCCATGTCATTCTCCTTTGTAAATTCCGATAAATGAAAGGGTAGGCTCGGTGCGCGAATCTGTTATCCTTATCCGCACACGATCTGCGGTGACATTTTTCAGCGGCACAATGCGCTTATAGCCGATAACTGTCCCGCTGTAAACCTCGGTGAATACCCCGTTATTCCCTGCCTCAACGGTGAAGCTCTCGACGCGCTGTCCCATGCGGATATTCTCTTTCAGCACGATATTCCCGACAGAAACCGCGCTGTTCCATGCGGCGGTAATTTCGGCGGTATTCCTGCCTTTTTCGGTGGTGAAATAATCGTCATAGCTGTCAACGCGGACGTTCTCGATACCTGTTCCGTCTGCGGAAAGCCGCGCTTCTTCCAGCAGATTTTTGGCAAATGCTTTTTTCAAATATTCGCCCAACTCCGCAAGCCGCTTCACGTCATTTTCGTGCAGCAAGCCCTCTTTGGTCGGGGGGATGTTCAGCAGAAATGTCGCGTTTCCACCGACCGAATTATTGTAGATATTCACCAACTCGTCAAGACTGCGCACCTTGTCGTTCTCGCTTTCGTGCCAGAACCAGCCGGGGCGTATAGATGTGTTGACCTCGGCGGGATACCAGATAAGCTCCTGCTCGTTTTCAAGTATCTTTCGGCTGCCGAGGTCGGAATCCCGAGCGTCCACACGGCGCTGACGGAACTCGTCATTGTCGGAGTGCTGGCTCTTTTCGGCGATAATTTCGCTGTCCCGTGCGCGCTTTGGAACAACGCTCCATTCCGCAGGGCGGGTATACCCGGCTTCATTTCCGCACCAGCGGATATCCGGACCGCAGACGGATATGCAGGCGTTGGACTGAAGCTGCCTTATCACGCTGTAATAGCGCTCCCAGTCGTAATATTGCTTCTTGCCGTTCGGACCCTCGCCGCAAGCGCCGTCGAACCATACCGAAAATACCTCGCCGTAATTCGTGAGAAGCTCGGTTAGCTGCCCCACAAAGTAATCGTCATAAGCCTTGCCCTGACCGTACAGCGGACAGTTCATGTCCCACGGCGAAAGGTACACGCCGAATTTCAGCCCGTATTTACGGCAGGCGTCGGATACCTCCCGAACCACATCGCCCTTGCCGTTCTTCCACGGCGAAGCGGCGACGGAATGCTCCGTCAGCTTTGTCTGCCACAGGCAGAAGCCGTCATGGTGCTTGCAGGTGAGGATAAGCCCCCTCATTCCTGCGGATCTCACCGATTTTGCCCATTGCTCCGCGTCAAGTTTTGTCGGGTCGAAAATCTGCGGGCTTTCGCTGCCGTCGCCCCATTCGCGGTCGGTGAACGTGTTCACGGTGAAGTGGATAAATGCGTAAAATTCAAGCTGCTGAAAACGTATCTGCCGCTCATGCGGGACGATACGTGCGAGCCGTTCGTCAAGCGTCATAATACCCTCCCTATCTCCAAAGAGTCTTTTAAGAATATTATAAAAGCTGTTGACAGACTTGTCAATGCGTGATATTATTATAATATAACAATATGAATATATCGGGTGTGATTTTTTTGTTTTTCTGCGATTACCCCATAATACGCGGCGAAAAGGAGCTTCCGCTGTATCTTCTCAACATGGGACAGCAGCATTGTCAGGACCATATAATACGGACCGAGGGATATCCCTGTCCTCAGATACTGTACTGCACAAAGGGCAGCGGAACACTTATTCTTGACGGAAAGAAAATACCGATACCGCCATTTACTGCGATATTCCTGCCGGCATTCTATCCTCACGAATACTATCCCGAAGAGGATATCTGGGACATTCACTGGGTCGTTCCTGCCGGGTATGCGTCAGAGAATATATTGAAGCATTTCGGGCTTACCGCTCCGTCGGTATATGAACTCAGCGAAACAAACAAGCTGGAGCATATATTCAGAAAAATGCATGAAGCGATAAGGTCGGACAGTGTTTTTGGCAATTACAGAGCGTCGGGCTACTTATATGATTTTATCATTGAGTTTTACCATCTCATTACCTCAAAAGGGTCGATCGGAACACCTAATTCGGCGCTGATAAAAGCTATTGATTATATCAATTTTAATTATGCTTCACATATTACAATGAATGATTTATGCAGTGTGTCGGGAGTAACAGCTCAATATCTTTGCAGGCTGTTCAGAGATACTCTCGATACGCGCCCCATGGAATATATTGCAACACGAAGGATACAGGCAGCGAAGGAGCTCCTGACCGGCTCTGATAAAACTGTTGAAGAGGTTGCGGAAGCGTGTGGTTTTTGCAGCGCAAGCTATTTCTGTAAGCTGTTCAGGAGGTATGAAGGTATCTCGCCGTCAAGGTTTATAAAAAGCTGATGTGAAAGTACATTACAGCAGCATAATCACTTTTCGCAGAAAGGATAGACAACCGGTGGGTTTGTAAAGCTTTCCTCTTACAAAAGCTAATATAAAGGAGGTCATGTAAATGGTTTATACGGTAACATTCAACCC
>JBJFHP010000139.1:0-2569 GCA_051893715.1 Oscillospiraceae bacterium | reverse complement strand
TTTCCGTTGCAAGCGTCGGCTGATAACCAACGGCGGACGGCATACGTCCGAGCAGCGCGGAAACCTCCGAGCCTGCCTGTGTGAAACGGAAGATGTTGTCGATGAAAAGGAGAACGTCCTGACCCATCTTGTCGCGGAAATATTCCGCCATGGTAAGACCGGACAGCGCAACTCTCATTCTTGCTCCCGGCGGCTCGTTCATCTGACCGTAAACGAGGGCGGTCTTGTTGATAACTCCCGACTCGGACATCTCTCTGTAGAGGTCGTTGCCCTCACGGGTACGCTCGCCGACGCCGGTGAATACCGAGATACCGCCGTGCTGCTTTGCGATGTTGTTGATAAGCTCCATGATGAGGACGGTCTTTCCGACGCCCGCACCGCCGAACAGACCTATCTTACCGCCCTTGAGGTAGGGCGCGATAAGGTCAACGACCTTGATACCTGTTTCGAGTACCTCGTTGGAAGCCTCCTGCTCCTCGAATGTAGGCGCGGGGCGGTGTATCTCCCACTTTTCCTCTGTTTCGGGCTGGGGCTTGTTGTCTACCGCGTCGCCGAGAAGGTTGAATATACGCCCGAGGGTAGCCTCCCCGACGGGGACCTTTATCGACGATCCGGTGTCAACGGCTTCCATGCCCCTGACAAGACCGTCCGTGCTGCCCATCGCGATACAGCGCACGATATCGTCGCCGATATGCTGCGCGACCTCTACGACCAGCTTTGTGCCATTGTTGTCGATCTCAATGGCGTTGAGCAGGTTCGGCAGATTATCGGGCGAGAACCTGATATCAAGCACCGCGCCGATGACCTGAACGATCGTGCCTATGTTCTTATTTGACATATTCTTGAAATTTCCTTTCTTCGGAATTTACGGCTCATGCGCTCAGCTCTGCGCGCTTGCTCCCGAAACGATATCGATTATTTCGGTGGTAATGCTTGCCTGACGCGCGCGGTTGTAGAGCAGCGACAGACTTTCCGTCATTGCGTCGGCGTTGTCGGTCGCGTTTTCCATCGCCGTGCGGCGTGCGCCCTGCTCCGACGCGTAGGATTCAACCACGGCGCACTGTATAAGGCTCGCGGTGAAGCGCGGAACTATTCTGTTGAACACTGCCTCGGGCGAGGGGTCGTAGGTCATTGTGCCGTAGTTTTCGAGTTTATGCGTTTCCATGGGCAGGACGGACATCTGCTGTGCCTCCTGTGAAATGGAGGACACGAACATTGTGAAGAACACGACTACCTCGTCTATCTCGCCGCTGCGGAACATTTCTATCGCTATATCCGCGATATCCTGCGCCTGATTGGGCTTGATATTCTCGGCGATATTCGCGTAGGACGCGACGATCTCATAATCGCGCTTTTCAAAAAACTCGCCCGCTTTTTTGCCTATGGCGATAATTTTCGGCTTTTCGGCGTCATTTTCATGCGCCGCGACAGCCATTTTAAGGACATTGGAGTTATATCCGCCCGCAAGCCCTCTGTCGCCTGCGACGACGATAAAGAGCCTGTGCTTTATCGGTCTTTTTACTGTGAAAACAGTGGAGAAATCCGTGTTTGCGGACGCGATCTCGCACATGGACTTGTAAAGCTCGTTAAAGTACGGGCGTGCCTGCTCTGCGCGCAGCTTCGCCTTGCGCAGCTTGCTGGACGACACAAGCTCCATCGCCTTTGTTATCTGTCGGGTCGAGCCGACGGACTTTATGCGGCGCTTGATGTCCTTCATATTTCCCGTTGCTATAATATCACCCCCGTAAGATAAGCCTCGTCATTTTGTCATTATCAGACATTATCATCGGTAGTGATATATCTTACTTTCTTCTCGATATAGAGCCACGCAACTGCCGCAGCGGCTAATACCGCTATTGTGGTGGCAACGATACTGAGTATGAAAGCTGCCTGTTTCATAGTGAACTCCTTTCGGTCAGTCCGCGTAGGACGCGGCGAAGCTTGTGAGCACCTCTTTGAGGGTGTCCTCGGTTTCGGGGGACATTACCTTTTCGTTCCTGATGTTGTCAAGAATTTCGGGGTGAGATGTCTTTATATGCTCCAGCAGATCCTTCTGATATGCCTTTATCTTGCCGAGCGGTATTGTCGCGAGGTAGTTGTTGATTACCGCGTAGATTATTACTACCTGTTCCTCGACCTCAAGCGGGGAATTCTGATCCTGCTTTAGCACCTCAACGATACGTTCGCCCTTTGCAAGGCGGTCCTTTGTATCCTTATCGAGGTCGGAGCCGAACTGCGAGAAGGACTGGAGCTCGCGGTACTGCGAATAGTCAAGCTTGAGCGAGCCGGAAACCTTCTTCATTGCCTTTATCTGAGCCGAGCCGCCGACGCGGGATACCGATATACCGGGGTTAACAGCGGGACGAACGCCGGAGTTGAACAGCTCTGTTTCGAGGAATATCTGACCGTCGGTAATGGAAATTACGTTGGTCGGGATATACGCGGAAACATCGCCCGCCTGCGTTTCGATTATGGGGAGCGCAGTCAGCGAGCCGCCGCCGTAGTCCTTGTTAAGACGCGCCGCGCGCTCGAGAAGTCTTGAATGGAGGTAGAATACGTCGCCGGGGTA
>JBJFHP010000138.1:0-2591 GCA_051893715.1 Oscillospiraceae bacterium | reverse complement strand
AATGTCGAAACCGCATGAATAAATTCACATTATAAGCAAACAATAGCTGTACAAGCAGAGAAAATCTGCGCGACTTAATTAAAATCACGGAGGAATTTATATATGAAAGCTACCGGAATTGTCCGCAGGATCGACGACCTCGGACGTATCGTTATCCCTAAGGAGATACGCAGAACTATGCGCATTCGCGAGGGCGACCCCCTAGAAATATACACCAGCCCCGACGGAGAGGTCATTTTCAAGAAATACTCACCTGTCGGCGAGATAAGCGGGACTGCCTCGCAGTACGCCGATGTTCTCTCCAAGGTGGGCGGCTGCCCGACCGTTATATGCGACCGCGATCATGTTATCGCCGTGTCGGGAATGTCCAAAAAGGAAGTTATCGAGCGCCGCGTTTCGGGCTCGCTCGAGGATCTTATCGAACAGCGCAAGTCGTATTCCTACAACAACAAAAACGACAAGCGCCTCAATCCAATCGAGGGTATCGACCGTTACGCGATCGCCTGCTCCCCTATCCTTGCGCAGGGTGACGTCAACGGCGCGGTAATAATGCTCGCTCCCGAGGATAATGCTCTCGCCACGTCCGAGCAGACCGCGCTCGTGCAGGCGGCGGCAATGTATTTCGGGAAGCAGATGGAAGAATAATTTCCTTGCACGCGGATATCGACCCAAAAGCCGCGTGCAAAATTATTGCGACATTATGTAAAATATACTTGACATAATGTAAGAAATATGTTATAATCCAAGCAGAGGTGATGATATGGCAAAAAACCTTAAACTAAAGGCGGCGCGCGCCGCTCTGGATATGTCGCAGGACGAGCTTGCGAAAAAAGCGAGTGTTACGCGGCAGACGATAAGCGCGGTCGAAAACGGCGACTATAACCCAACGATAAACCTGTGCATTGCTATCTGTAAAGCTCTCGGAAAGACGCTTGACGAGCTTTTCTGGCAGGAATAAGGAGGTACATATTATGAGCTTGAAATCATTTGATAAATTCTGCGGAAAAATGGTAAACAATGAGCCGATAAATGAGAAAACTGTTTTCGATGAACGGCAGAATCAGCTTCGCCTGCGCTACACGTTGGAAGCTTTGATTGTTTTTGCTTCGGCTTCTTTTCTGAATACGCTTATTATGGAATGCGGAGGTCAGTGGTGTGAAAGCTATGTTATGCCAATGGTTCTTTTTGCCGCAGTCAGTTATTTGTATTGGGTGATGCGCAATGCAGTGAAAGCAACTTTGTTTGGAATACATGGGCCAACAACCGGAATTGCTTTTACCGCCTTTGCTGTCATGAATATTTCTATATTCTTTCCGGAGACAAGCGAGGAATGGAGCACTTTCTTTATCAACAACGGTGTTGTCGGTGTTGATTTCGTCATGGTAATATCGGATGTATTGTTTTTTTGCTCGGGTCTTGCTGTTCTTATTGCAGCGCATAAATTCAAAAAAAGCCGTCAGCAAAGCATTGCGGAATAGCCTTTGTGCAGCTTTGCTTAGTATATGAGATATGCCGAGCGCTCGACAAAACGCTTGACGAGTTTTTCTGGCAGGAATAAGGAGGTACATATTATGAGCTTGAAATCATTCGATAAATTCTGCGAAAACATTATTATGGGCGAGCCTGCCTCACAAAAGGCTGTTTTCGACGAGCGGCAGAATCAGCTGCGCAGACAATACACCATAGAAGCGCTGTGGATATTTGCGGGCAGCTCATTCCTTAACACAATGATCATGGAATGCGGCGCGCAGTGGTCGGAAAGCTACGCTGCTCCAATGATGCTGCTTGCGGCGCTTAGTTTTCTGTATTGGTTCGTCCGTAACGCAGTTAAGGGAACGCTTTTCGGAGTAAACGGCACGGCGGCTGTCACATACACGGGCTGGTTTTGCATGGCTATGGGAGTATTGTATTCTGTGAAGAATTTTCCCTTTTCGGAGGAAGATTGGGATACCTTTGTGATAAGCGGCGGCATGGTTTCGGAGGATCTGCTGATAATGATCGCGCTGGCTTTGTATTTCGCTTCGGGACTTGTTATTGTTATCGCGGCGCACAGGTTCAAGAAAGCCGAGAAAATGAGCAAGGAGGACTGACCTTTTGCGGCGCGCGGTTTTACGCCGTGAGCGCGTTTCGGGCATAGAAAAAGCGCCCCGTTCGGAGCGCTTGCTATTCTTAATATTCGAAATCCAAATAAGTACCATACTCGATTGCCTTTTCAAAGGCGGCGCATATTGTGGGCAATTTTTCCGAATGAAGTTTTACAAGGTCAAAACAAGTCTGCAATAAGTCTCTTGTAACCTCTCCGCCCTCGCAATCGCTGAAATCGCCGTCACAGATATCAGAAAATTTGTCGTTCAACCCGCTATCTTCCATGAATTCAAATTCGTTGTCAGGAATGATAAACACGTCATAGCTTGCTTCAAGTTCTTCCAATGTGTCAAAGCCTGTACCCTGAGGATATTTTGACGTCGTTACTGAACGAGGGTGTGGAACAAATCTCATACATTGTCACCGCCTTTTCTATAATCAGTATTATCATAGTGTGAAATTTTGATAATCCGGTCTTGTACGCCCATGCTGCTTACCGAATTCAT
>JBJFHP010000137.1:0-10449 GCA_051893715.1 Oscillospiraceae bacterium | reverse complement strand
TAAATACCCCCGAAAAAACAAGCCCACCGAGCGCTTTTTCGGAATGAATACCCCCGAAAAAACAAGCCCACCGAGTGCTTTTTCGGAATGAATACCCCCCGAAAAGACAAGCCCACCGCGCGCTTTTTCAGAATAAATACCCCCGAAAAAACAAGCCCACCGAGCGCTTTTTCGGAATGAATACCCCCAAAAAAACAAGCACACCAAGCGCTTTTTCCGAATAAATACCCCCGAAAAAACAAGCCCACCGCACGCTTTTTCAAAATGAATACCCCAAAAACACAAAAGGAGATCTGTCATGAATTACATCAAAAGCGAAAAATACAACACACCCGAGTTACAGAGCAAAATAATGGGACCCAACCCCGTGAAGCTGGAGGAGGAGCTGCTGCTTGACCACGCGATACCCGCGGGGAGCGTTGTCTGCGACCTCGGCAGCGGGCAGGGGCTGACAAGCGTGTTCCTCGCGAAGGAATACGGCTTCATCGTTTACGCCGCCGACCTGTGGAGCGACCCCGGGGAAAACAGGAAATTCTTCGATGAAATGGGGCTTAGCCGCGACAGGATATTCCCCGTTAAAGCGGACGCTTCCGCGCTTCCGTTCGAGCGGGAGTTCTTCGACGCGGTTGTGTGCGTCGATTCCTACAACTATTTCGGGCGCAGCGCCGATTACCTTGACGACAAGCTGCTCCCGTTCGTAAAAAGCGGCGGGTATATTTACATTGCCGTTCCCGGAATGAAAAAAGACCTGCACGACGATTTACCGCCCGAGCTGCTGCTCTCGTGGTCGCCCGAGCAGCTCGACTATATCCACGACGCCGATTACTGGGCGGGGATAGTGAGCCAATGCCGCGGCGCGGATGTCGTTTCCGTTAAGGAAATGGAGAGCAACGAGGAGGTCTGGGCGGACTGGCTGAAGCAGGACAACGAGTACGCCGTAGGCGACAGGAAAACCATGGAGGCAGGCGGCGGGAAGTACCTCAACTTCATTTCGATAGTTTTGAGGAAGAAATAACGCGTGTTCGGCGGGAAATACTTTTAATTTTTCGGAGGGAATAATGGATTACACGATACATGAAAATGAACTTCGGACGGAGGATTTTATCCGCCTGTTCGCTGCTGCGGGCTGGGGTGAGTGCCCGCGCGATCTGGTTGACGCGGCGCTTGAAAACAGCTATGCAACCTTTTCTGTGAAGCATGGCGGGGAAGTTATCGCTATGGCAAGGCTACTCGGCGACGGCGCAATGTCTTTTTTTCTTAAAGACCTCATTGTTGCGCCCGAATATCAGGGAAAAGGTATCGGCAGCGCGCTGCTGGCGCATATTGAGGGTTATATCCGCAGGCAGCTCAAGCCCGGGTGGAGGAGCTTTTTTGAGTTAATGAGCGCAAAGGGCAAGGAAGCGTTCTATCTTAAACAGGGTTACACCGAGCACCCCGGCGAGCACGGCGGCGCGGGATTTTCCAAGTGGATAGAAAACTGACGGGGGTGAACTGCGGAGATGGACACCGCAAATAACGCCGCAAAAACCACCGCGAATAACGCCGCAAAAACGACTGCATATTACCACCTGCCCGGGCTGTTTGAGTTTTACGAGCTTTACCGCGCGTTTCTGCCGCTTTTCCGAGAACACAGGGAGTATTTTTACGATTGGTGCGACATAGGCTCGGTTTACGGCGCGCCGTCGGATTGCATATGGGGCGGCGGGCGCGTCGGGTTCGGGGAGGACGACCCTGCGGAAGTAATGGCGCTTATGCGCGAGTACGGCATTTCCGCGCGGCTTACGTTCAGCAATTCGCTGCTCACTCGGGAGCACCTTTCGGACAGAAGGTGCAATTCGCTGTGCAGAATGCTTGTAGGGAGCGGGCAGCCCCGTAACGGCGTGATTGTCGCGTCGGAGCTGCTGCTGAGCTACCTCGCGGCGGAATACCCGAGCCTGTATCTCGTGTCGTCAACAACAAAGGTGCTGACGGAGTTTGAGCAGCTTTCCGCCGAGCTTTCGCGGGAGGAATTTCAATACGTTGTCGCGGATTTTCGGCTTAACAAGCGGTTCGACCGCTTGCAAACGCTCACCGCCGAACAAAAGGACAAGACGGAATTTCTCTGCAACGAGTGCTGCTATATCGGCTGCGCTGACAGGAAACGCTGCTATGAAAACGTGAGCAGGAAAAGCCTTGGGGAAAACGTCCCCGACCACCGCTGCACTGCGCCCGACGGCAACACGGGATATCGCTTTTCAAGGGCAATGGCAAACCCCGCCTTTATAAGCACCGACGACATCACGGGCGTATATCTCCCCATGGGCTTTTCAAATTTCAAGCTTGAGGGCAGGGGGCTCGGAAGCGCGCTGATACTTGAATTTCTCCTTTATTACATGACAAAGCCCGAGTATCGGCTGCACGTCAGGGAGGAAATTTACCTTGACAGTATGCTTGACCTGTTCTGATATCGGCGGGGAATTGCCCCCGAAAAGGCACAATAACTCCGCGCCTGTCGGCAGTGGATTGTCCCCGAAATATACAGAAACGCCGCGCCCGGGAAAATCGGACGCGGCTCAGCTTGTTAAAAAATGAATATTGAATATTGAATAACGAACAATGAATAATGGTGGTATCGGCTTCGCCGATTGTTTTAAAAACCGTGCCCGCAGGGCACACCAAAATTATTCACTATTCACTATTCACTATTCATTATTCATTAAGATAAAACCTTTCAGGGTTTATCGACAGTCTGCGCCTTACTTCTGTCGGGCGCTGTTTCTTCTTTTGCGTTCGGTCTTGTCGTCGTAAAGCCTGCCGTCCGCCTTGTCGACAGCCTCCTTGAGGTCGTAGGAGTTTTCGCAGCGGCATTCGCAGAAGCCCATTGACATATCTATCGTGTAGGGCTTGTTGGCGGTGCGGTTGAGGTGTTCAATGCAGGCGGTCTTTTTCGCGAGGATACTTTCCGTGCCCGATACTTCGTCCGTAAGGGCAAGCGCCGCAAATTCGTCCCCGCCCATTCTGCCCACAATGCCGTTGTCCCCGAAAATTTCAACAAGACAGCGCGCGAGATTTTTTATCGAGAAATCGCCCTCGGAGTGACCGTAGCCGTCGTTGACCTGCTTTAACCCGTCCATGTCGGCGTAGCACACGATTATCTCGCTGCCCGTGTTCTTCCCGATAAATTCCTCGGCAGCCCTGTAAAAGCCGCGCCTGTTGTAGATACCCGTCAGCTCGTCTATCTCCGAAAGGTTCTCCAGCGCGATGTTTTTCATGTGGAGCTTTTCGTTTATCCTGTCCTGCTCGGAAATAAGCCTGATTAGCTTGACGGCAGTGCTCACCTGATACACCACAAGCTCGAGGTCGGCGAAGAACGCGTCGGTATCGGGCTCGCAGAGCAGAATGCCGTACTGATATTCGCGGGAATAAAGGTCGGCGACAATGAATGTGTGCCGTTCGCCGTCGGGGATATATTTGTTCCTGTACATATATCCGGCGGTCACGCTGCGTTCCTCGGCGGGAACCATAAAGAAGCTCTTGCCGTGCTGATGTGACATGAACCGCCATTCAATATCCGACGGGAAAGCGCCGTTGCAGCGGTATTCTGCGGGCTTGTCGAACAGGAAGAGGTAGCTTGACCTGATGTCAAGGCAGTAGAACTTGTTCATCATGCGGGCGTAGCTCATTGCCATGTTTTCGTCGAACATGAGGGTATCCCTTGTGAACAGGTTGGAAAGGTGGGTGTGGTTCTTGCTGCTGTCCTCAAAATTTTTGAAGTCGCTTATCATGCCGTTGGAAATTTTGATGACCGCGTACTTGAACAGCCGGTTTATTATGTGGGAATTTTCTTCGGGGGCACTGCCGAGAAGCCATTTATGCCCGCCGTCCACTGCCTCGATAACGCGCGGAACGAGGTCTGCGTCAATTCTGTTGCGGGAAAGGAACTCCTCGATTACCCCCGAAATCAAGCCGAAGCAGCCTTCCTGTGCCTTGTTTTCAATAAGCGTTGTGCGTAACTGCGCAATAATCCCGCGGCAGAACGGCTTTATGATATTGAGGTAATCCGCGGTGATATTGCCCTGATGTATATAATTGACGATATTCCCGGCGATAGCGTCGTCGCTGCCCGCGAACACGTTATCCATGCTGTTCAGCAGCAGGCTTTCCGCCGAGCAGGACGCGCGGGGGACAAACTCTGTCATGCACAGGCTGTTGTCGTCGTTTATGCCGTTAAGGATATTAACGACCCTTTCAACGGCGCGGTAACCCATTGAATAAGCGTCCGCTCTGACCGAAGCGAGGGGCGGGTCCATTTTGGCGGCGAAGGTGCTGTCGTCGAAGCCGACGAGCATTATGTCGCGCCCGACGAGCTTTCCTCTTTCGCGGAGCAGCTTATAAAACACCGCCGCCATTTCATCGTTAACGCACACCACCGCGTCGCATTCGGGGTTATTGTCGAGGAGCAGGCTTGCCTCGTTGGTGCAAAATTCGGAGATATCGCTTTCAATGACCATGCGGTCGCTGAACTCCAGCCCGTTTGCGGCGAGGGCAGCCCTGTACGCCTCGAAGCGCTCCCTGCACTCAAGGTTGACGAGCCTGCCTATCATCATGCAGATATGCTTTCTGTGCTGCTTTTGGGCAAGGTAATTTACAGCCTGCGTTATTCCCGAGGCGTTGTCGTAGATGAGGTAGTCGTAGCCCTCTATCCGCGAAGCGACGTTGAGTATCGGCGTATCGGAAAGGTAGTCGAGCATTTCCTTTTTGCGCGCGTCGTCGCTTATGTAGGCGATTGTTCCCGAGCAGACGATAAGGTAATCCAGCCCCGCCTTTGCGGCGTGATCCATAAGAATATGGTACTGATACTCGAATTTCATGTCAAAGGAAGCGTTGTCGTAATCGACATCAAGATATTTCATAGGAAATATCACAAGGTTTGCGTCAAGCGCTTCCGCGGCAGCGATAGCTCCCTTTGACACCCTGTTGCTGAAGCTGTCCATTATATTTGCGACAAGAATACCTATATTAAAACGTTTTTCAGACATAATTTCACCTTTCGCGGGGCGGGGTACCCCCGCTGTCATTACGGCTATATGAGAATAAATTGGGGAGAGTTTTCACACGCCGGATAGGCGGGCGGGGTACCCCCGCGGTCAATTCCGGCTATATGGGAATAAATTGTGGAGAGTTTTCACACGAATTGGAAACGGCTTTTTAAGGGGGGTGCATAATTCAGAAAATACCATTATAATTATAGCATATCGCGCCGATAATTTCAATAGTTTTCCACAAAAATTTAACATTCCCTGCGGGCGGGGCGGGGTACCCCCGCGGTCGATTCCGGCTATATGTGATAAAATGGGGGAGAGTATTCACACGCCGGAAAGGCGGCTTATTTGCTTTTTCGATACGGGGCGGGTTACACCCGCTGTCATTCCGGCTACATGAGAGATAAATGGGGGAGAGTTTTCACACGCGGGAAAGGCGGCTTGTTTGCTTTTTCGATACGGGTTACCCCCGCTGTCATTCCGGATATATGGGAATGAATGGGGGTCAGTATTCACACGAAGGAGGGGCGGATTTGGGGGCAAATCGGGCGCGGGGTTTCCGTTTTAATGCCGCGTTTGGCAGCAGTTGCTTATTGACAAAAAGGGGGAATGATAATATAATATAGATAAGATATGCGTTAAGGGAGGCTTATTGCATGAAAAAACGAGTTTTGAATATTCTGCGGATACTTCCGCTGATAATTGCTTTGGTCGTTGGGTCAACCGCGTCTGTTCAGGCGGCGGCGAAAAGCGCCAAATTGACCGACATAACCGGGAATGTTATCTATTCGAAAAATATAACCGTTGGCGCGGGCGAAACGCTCTACATAAGGAACGGCGGCGCGCTGTACATAACCGAGGGGACGGTGCTGACCGTCAACGGCAATGTGAAATGCGCACAGGGCGGCGCGATATATTCGAGGGGAAAGATTGTCGTTAACGACGGCGGGCTTGTTTCCGTGACGGGCAAGCTGAAGCTTATGAGCATGGGCAGCATTGAGCTTGGCGGCAAACTCATGGTTAACGAAAAGGGAACGCTCAAGGGCTTGGGTCGCGTTATAATGAACTGTGACTTCAAGAATATTTACTGCACGGGCAGGATATCTGCGAAGCTTGTCCCCCCTGCGCCCGTCACTAAGGACGGCGTTACGACGGTCGGCGGCGTGCTTGTTGTTAACAGGGAGTACGGGCTGCCGGAGGATTACGGGGACGGGCTGGTGCGCTCGGCGTACTCGGCGTATTTAAAGATGAAAAGTGACTCGGGCTATGACATGGAGCTTATTTCGGGTTTCCGCTCCTACGAAAAGCAGCAGCAGGTTTACAAATACTGGTGCAGCATTGACGGCGAGGAAACAGCCTCGCGCTACTCCGCGAAGCCGGGGCACAGCGAGCATCAGTCGGGGCTTGCGATGGACATTACCTCCTGTCACACAAGCTACGGGGACACTCCCGAGGGGAAATGGCTTGCGGAGAATTGCTGGAGGTATGGATTTATAATCCGCTACCCCGAGGGCGGCGAGCCGATAACCGGCTACATTTACGAGCCGTGGCACGTCCGCTATCTCGGCACGAGCCTTGCAAAAATGGTGTACGACAGCGGGCTCACGCTTGAGGAGTTTTTCTGCATTGCCTGATTTCCGGAAACGGCATTCATGTTGTTCCTGACTGTCCCGGTAAGAAGGTGAATTAGTATGTGTATAAAAGACATGAAAGAATACTTTGATTTTAAGACACGCGTTAAAGTTACAACCAATGATGGACAGGTTCTGATTGGTATAATAACGGGTGTTGATAATTCTTTTGACACGTACTCGGGCAAGGATGAAATCGAACTTAACGTTGGTGGGAACAGTTACAGCATTGGAGTCGAAATCAGCGATATTGTTTCAATAGAGAAAGCGTAACATGATCATACAATGCTTTTAGCGCCTTTCGGGGCGCTTTTTTATGCCTAAAAAACAAAAATACCGCCCAATGGACGGCATATTGTATATCTATGCTATACGAAATAGAATTTTAACGCGGGAGAAAGCCTTATAAAACACAAGCGCCCCAACGCGCGGAATTGCGCGTCGAGGCACTCGACTGGTCGGAGTGACAGGATTCGAACCTGCGGCCTCAACATCCCAAATGTCGCGCGCTACCAACTGCGCTACACCCCGAAAACTTACCATAACATTATACACCAAAACCCCCGTTTTGTCAACCCCAAAACAGAAAAAGCCGGACGTATGATCCGGCTTTGTTTTTGTAATTCGCAGTAATTGCCATGCGGCAGATGTCAGATATGCTCGTTAAGGTAGTTGATAAGGCTGCCTATCTGGGGCTTGGAGAACTGCGCGTCCGCGCCGACGCTCTCACCCTTGAGCCTCATCTGGTCGTTTATCAGCGAGGAGAACAGGTAGACGGGAATGCGGCGGAGCACCTCGTCGTCCTTGATGAGCTTGGTAAGGCGGTGGCCGTCCATCTGGGGCATTTCGATATCGCTGATGAGGCAGGAAACCTGCTCGAGGATATCGCCGCCCATAGCCTTGTGACCGCTTATGTAGTCCCACGCGTCCTTGCCGTTGTCAAAGGAAACGACATTGATATAGCCCGCTTCCTTGAGCGTGTTTTTGATGAGGGTGTTAAGGAAAGGGGAGTCCTCGGCGATAACGATGTGCTTTTCGCCGCGGTCGGAGTCAACGCGGTTAACGCCCGTGGTGTCAATGACCGCGGAGCGGTTCATATCGGAAACTATCTTCTCAAAGTCAAGAATGAGAATTATCCTGTCCTTAAACTTGGCGATACCGGTCGCAATGTTGTTCGAGCCGTCGCCGGAAATGCGCGGGGGCTTTTCGATGTCCTCCCACGAAATGCGCTGAATACCCTTGACGGAGGAAACATGGAAGCCGACGTCCATCTGGTTGAAGTGACAGATTATGAGCAGGTCGTGCTCCTTGTCGGGGCTTTCCTTGTGAAGCACCTTGTGGAGGTCAATTACAGAGATGACCTTATCGCGCGGAGTGAACACGCCCTCAAATTCCTCGGGGGAATCGGGCACGGGCACCATGGGCTGATAATTCATGATCTCGACCACTTTCGCGATGTTGATGCCGAAATTCTGATTTCCTACCGTAAATTCAAGCACTTCAAGCTCGTTCGTTCCGCTTTCGAGGAGAATGTTGTTTTCCATTCTTTTCCGCTCCTTTTAATATAGTTAAATACAACAATAACACTGCCTGCTGTCATAATGTAATTATAACTCATTCACAAAAAAAAATCAATATGTTTTGTAAATAATCTCGCCAAATTTATAAAATGTGTGTTGGGGTGGGTGGCTCGCGGTTTTTGGGGGGAATTATTGTGGCGCGGTGGGGGTCAATTTCGGGGGTGGGCGGGGGCGGTTTTTTGGGAATGCGTGGACGGGGTGTGGGGAGCGCGGCGCTTTGAAATGTGGGGTGGGGTGGTTCGCGGTTTTTGGGGGAAATTGTTGTGGCGCTGTGGGGGTCAAATTCTGGGGTGAGCGGGGGGCGTTTTTTTGGGGGGAAAATGCGGGGACGGGGTGTGGGGAGCGCGGAAGTTTGGGGCGGTGCGCGGCGGTGCGTGGCGGTGTGGGCGGTGTGGCACTCGGCTGTGCGGGTCGGTGCTCGGCGGTTTGGAGCGTTGTGGGTGGTTTGGAAGTGCGGGTCGGCGTGCGGCGGTGTGCAGCGGCGAGTGGCTGTGCGCGGCGGTGCGGGCGGCGTGGGCGGTGCGGGGCGGGTGGCGCGTGGCGGTGCGGGGCGGTGCGTGGTGGCGCGCGGCGGTGTGGGCGGTGCGGTGCAGGACGGCGTGTGTGCGATGATTTACCGATTGATGTTTGCGTTACTGTTTTGGTTAATTATTAGGCGGTATATACTCGGCAGATAAACAAGCTCCGCTCGCACGGGTGACCGCCCGCCGCGCATTCCGTCGGAATTTCCCGCCCTCGCAAGCCCCCGCTGCCTTTATACCTTATTAAATATACCCGTTACAAAACCCCGCCTTATGCTCCCTTTTTGACCCTGCTTGTTAACAACCCCCCCCCATAACCGACGAGTTTTCTACCCAAAATGCCCCCGAAATGCCGTTTTCACAGAATTTTCATGAAATCCATGTGCATTTCTCACAAAAAGATTAACTTAATTTTATCTTAGTGCATAAAGTTTATTATAACCTATTGACAAGTAAACATAAATTAAATATAATATAAACAAGGTTAAGCGAAATATTAACCAAGCGTTAAGTATCAATTAACCGAATTTAACCAAAGACGACTTTCAGGGAGGAAATACCAATGAAATTCAGAAAGCTCATTGCAGGTTTCGTTGCGGCTAGCACAGTATTGAGCCTTGCGGCTTGCAGCGGCAGCACCACGAGCACAAGCTCGACCACAAATTCCGACAACAGCAGCACAGCAGATAACAGCAGCACCGCCGACAACAGCAGCGCGGCTGACAACAACAGCACCGCTTCGGGCGACAAGCTGACCCTCACGGTTCTCACACACCGCACCGACAGAAAGGACGACGGCTCTCTCGCAGAGATGACCAAGGCCTTTGAAGAGGCGAATAACTGCACAGTCGTATATCAGGCGTTCACCGATTATTCGACCGATGTTCCCACAATGATGAACACCACCGACTACGGCGATGTTCTGATGATCCCCGACACCGTTAAGCTTGAGGACCTCTCCAACTTCTTCGAGCCGCTCGGTACATACGACGAGCTCAGCGAGAAGTATATGTGGGCTGACAAGAAGATGTACAACAACACCGTTTACGGCATCGCACACCTCGGCACCATCGCGGGCGGTATCTGCTACAACAAGCGTATCTGGGCTGAAGCGGGCGTTACCGAGCTGCCCAAGACCCCCGATGAATTTGTTGCTGACCTCAAGCTCATCGCTGACAACACCGACGCTATCCCTTACTACACCAACTTCGCTGACGCAAGCTGGACGCTCGTTCAGTGGGCGGCGCTCGTTAACTCTGCTTCCGGAAGCAAGTCCTACGAAACCGATATCCTGACAAGCCAGAGAGATCTGTTCGTTCCCGGCGACGCTTATTACGAGGTATACAAGCTGATGTTCAACATCTTCAAGGATCCCACCCTCCACGAGGAAGATCCCATGACCTCCGACTGGGAAGGCTGCAAGAAGGCTATCAACGACGGCAAGATCGCTACCATGGTAATGGGCAGCTGGGCTGTATCCCAGTTCAAGGAAGCAGGCGAGAACCCCGACGATATCGGCTATATGCCCGCTCCGTTCAACGTAAACGGCAAGCAGTACGCTGAGTCCACCGCTGACTACTGCCTCGGCGTAAACAAGAACAGAAGTGACGAGATCAAGGAGCTTGGCAAGAAGTACATCACATGGTTCGTTGAGGAATCCGGCTTCGCACAGAAGGAAGGCTCCGTATGCGCACTC
>JBJFHP010000136.1:0-2617 GCA_051893715.1 Oscillospiraceae bacterium | reverse complement strand
GTTATCTATGCGGGAGATTATTCCGCCATAGAAAAGGGGCTTATACAGAGGGTCGACGCGCTCAATATGTTCCTGCGGGACATCTATTCCGACGGGAAGATAATTAAGGACAAGGTGGTACCCGAGGACTTCGTGTATATTTCAAAGGGCTATCTTGCGCAGTGCGCGGGAGTGACCCCGCCGAAAGGTATTTACAGCCACATCTCCGGTATTGACCTTGTGCAGGCGAAAAGCGGTGCGTGGTACATACTTGAGGACAACCTGAGGATACCGTCGGGGGCAAGCTACCCCCTCATAGCAAGAGAGCTTTGCAGAATGACCAGCCCCACGGTTTTCGAGGACAACCATATCGCCGACAACCGCAATTACGCCGCGCTCCTGCGCAGTACAATGGATTATGTGAACTGCGGCGGGATAAACGTTATCCTTACCCCCGGCAGATACAACGCCGCATATTTCGAGCACAGCTACCTTGCGGAAAAGACGGGAGCCGTCCTTGTCGGGAACAGCGATCTTTTCGTTGAGGACAATATCCTTTACATGAAGGATTATCAGGGCGGCAAAACGAGAGTCGGCGCGGTATACCGCCGCATTTCCGACGAATACCTTGACCCCATGACGTTCCTGCCCGAATCGCTTATCGGCGTACCGCACATAGCCGACGCCTACCGCGCGGGCAACGTCGCGATAATAAACGCGCCCGGAAACGGCGTCGCGGACGACAAGGGCATTTACTACTTCGTCCCGAAGATGATAAAATATTATCTCGGGCAGGAGCCGATACTCGAAAACGCGCCGACTTACCTGCCGTTCTACGAACAGGACAGGAAATATGTGCTGGACAACCTCGAGAAGCTTGTCGTCAAGGACGTTTCCGAGGCGGGCGGCTACGGCGTTGTTTTCGGCAGGGATATGACCGCCGCGCAGCTTTCCGACTGGAAGAAGCTGATAACCGAGCAGCCGCGGCGCTTCATAGCGCAGGAGGTCATCGACTTCATCGACCTGCCGATAATGGATAACGGCGAAACAGTAATGCGAAAGGCAGATCTCAGAGCCTTTGTGCTCTCGGGAGAAAAAACACAGGTCTGGGCGAGCGGGCTCACGCGCTTTTCAAGAAAAGCGGATTCCTTCGTGGTCAACTCGTCGCAGGGAGGAGGATTTAAAGACACATGGGTGCTATTACCGGAATAAACGTCAACAATCTCTTCTGGCTCGGAAGATACGTTGAACGTGTTTTTACAACGCTTAACAGCTTTTTCAAGTATGCCGACAGATTTATCGAGGGAGGACAGGCTGCATATGAGAAATACCTCGTTGACATTAACGTCCCCGATATTTACGGCTCGCCGGCAGTGTTCTTCGACAGGTACGTTTTCGACCTTACCGACCCCAACTCGATAATCTCGAACCTTGACCGCGCCCTCGGCAACGGTATCGTTCTCCGCGAGGAAATAAAAACGCCCTCTCTGTCCTATCTTCAGCTTGCAATGGACAGGTTTGCGGCTTGCCGCGGAACGACCAAGATACGCTATGATATGCTGCCCGTGCGCGACGCTCTCTACGCTTTCTGGGGAAGCATAGACGACAACATGACCAACCCCGAGGCGCTCAGAATGATCCACCTCGGCAAAGCAGTCGAGCGCGTCGATATGTACCTGCGGCTCGGTTATCCGTCGGAGGATATCTACGAGCGGCTGGACGACCTCATCAAGCACGTTTCGCGGCGCACGGGTGCGGACATGGCAATAATCGACCTCTCCTGCCTCGCGGAGCTCAAAAAGGCTGCGGCGGCGCGCGCCGATCTTTCGGTCAACAGCGGCTTCATTCTTGAAAATATTGAAAACCTTATAGGAGTGGATTTCCTTGAAGCGGCTGCGGTTTGAGTTTGAAACAAGGCTGGAGTTCTCCCGCCCCGTAAGCGGGCACTGTTTCACGCTGCGCTGCACGCCGTTTTCCGACGGGCGTCAGACCGTCACGGAGGCGCTGTGCGAGGTCACACCCTCCTCGGGAAAGGTCTGGCACAGCCGCGACAGCTTCGGGAATATGCTGATCTGCGGGCGAATGGACGAGCCGCACGAGCTGTTCTCGTTCAGAGTAAGCGGCGAGGCGCGCATAGTCAATTCCGCCGCCGCGGCAGGCAGCGCCGCCCCGTTTTACCGCTTCCGGACGCCGCTCACATCAGCGGGAGAAAAGATATTATCATTTTATGAGGAACACAGACCCGAGCGGGGCGACGCGCTGGCGCGCACGCTGTCGCTGACGGAAAGCCTTTACGGGAGCATGACCTATCGGAAAGGCGTTACCGCGACCGACACCACCGCCGAGCAGGCAATGGCGGCGGGCGCGGGCGTATGTCAGGACTACTCGCATATCCTGCTGTCGCTGCTGCGGCTCGAGGGAATACCCTGCCGCTATGCTTCGGGGTTAGCCTTCCAATCCGGGGAAACCCACGCATGGGTGGAAATATTCGACGGGACGCAATGGATAGGAGTTGACCCCACGCATGACCGGATTATCGGGGACAGCTATATCAAGCTCTGCCACGGGCGCGATTATTCCGTCTGCCCGATAGAACGCGGGATTTATCTAGGCAGCGCGCGAAGCGTTCAGACCATAT
>JBJFHP010000135.1:0-10642 GCA_051893715.1 Oscillospiraceae bacterium | reverse complement strand
GAAAGGTGCAGATGCTAGGAAGCGTTGCTACGACTAGGCTTTGTGCCTGTCGTAGCAACGCTGACGACGCAGATGTGCCTTTATCGACAGTCCGAAAGCCCGGGAAAAACTCGGGCTCTGTTATTTATCTGAATAATGCGTGATATCAGCCCTGCGGCTTATAGCTTACCGTTCCGCAAACTCTGTCGCCTGCGTCGCCGAATGAGGTGTAAATGTAACCCTTTTCGTTAAGAGGACCGGGCGCGTATTTCGCGGTGTAGACAGGAACGTCGGGGTGCTTTTCGTGCAGCAGCTTCAAGCCTACCTCGGACGCGAGAATGCACATAAATCTTACGTCCCTGCAGCCCGCTTCCTTGATGAAGCTTATCGCCGCGTCGGCGCTTCCGCCCGTAGCGAGCGCGGGGTCAACGATTATAACGGGACCCTCCGCAACGTCAACGGGGAGCTTGAAATAATACTTGTGCGGCTCCAGCGTTTCCTCGTCGCGGTACAGCCCTATATGACCTACCTTCGCCGTCGGGAGCAGCATTCGCAGCCCGTCGACCATGCCAAGACCCGCGCGGAGTATCGGCACGATAGTGAAATCCTCGTCCACAACGGGCGACATGAAATCGGACACGGGTCCCTTTACAAGCACCTCTTTTGTTTTGAGGTCCTTCAGCGCCTCGTAGCCCATCAGCGCGGTTATCTCCTTTGTCAGCTCGTTGAACTCCTTTGAGCCTGTGTTGACGTCGCACATTTTCGTGAATTTGTGGACGACCAGCGGGTGGGTGAACACCGTTACATTCTTCAGAAAATCTTCCATATTACCCTCACTTTACAGAATATTTTTCAGCTTGTCAAGCTCTTCTTCCGTGAAAACCTCTATCCCGTTTTTCGTGAACAGCTCCGCCGTCACGCCGTTTCCGCTTGTCTTACCGCCCGAAAATGTGCCGTCATAAATAACGCCCTTTCCGCAGGACGGGCTCTTAGATTTGAGCACGGCATACTTCGCCTTGTTCAGCTGCGCGAGGTACAGCGCCGTTTCCGCGCCCTTTTTATATTCGGCGGTAACGTCCGCGCCCGCGTTGGAAACAACGCGTTCCCCCTGTATCTCTGCGGGAGCGCGCGGGGTAGACAGCCCGCCCATCTGCTCGGGACAAACGCCCACAAGGACATTCTCCCCCGCAAGGGCAAGCACCTCGTTGTTAAGGCAGCTTTTCCCGTCATAGCGGCAGCTGCACCCCAAAAGACAGGCGCTCACAACAATTACAGCCATTACTTCTTATCCTTTTTGCTCCGGTCAATTTCGCCGTTAAGCTCGTCCACGACAACAACGGGAGCTTCTTCAAACTCCTGCTCCTCGCCCGTTGCGAGCTTGCCGTTGTTAACTATGATATTTGTGATGATACCAACGATAAGCGCAACCGCAAGGGAGGTTATCGAGAGGATAGGACCGTTTGTTATCTCGTTGTAGCCGAAATCAAAGGTAAGCCCGCCGATACCCGTTACCAGAATAGCGCTGACAACGAACAGGTTCTTGCTGTTGTTGAGGTCAACCCGCTTGAGCATTTGCAGACCGCTGACCGCGATAAAGCCGTACAGCGCAATGCACGCGCCGCCCATTACGCACTTCGGTATCGAATTGATAAGCGCAACAAAGGGTGTGAAGAAGGACAGTATCATGCAGCCGAGCGAAGCGGTGAATATCGTCACGATCGAAGCGTTGCCGGTGATAGCGACGCAGCCTATCGACTCGCCGTAGGTGGTGTTCGCGCAGCCGCCGAAAATTCCGCCCACAACCGAGCCCAGACCGTCGCCCATCAGCGTCTTGTCAAGACCGGGGTCGGTGATAAGGTCACGGCCGATAATATTGCCGAGGTTCTTGTGGTCGGCGATATGCTGCGCAAGCTCAACCACCGCAATGGGAACATATATCAGGGCAATGTTGCCGATCGCAGCCGCGTCGAGCGGGTACTGACCGTTGGTTTCAAAAGCCTTGAGGAAGAAGAACTTCGGGAAATCAACAATGCTTGTTATGCTGAAATTGCCGAATGCATTCACAAAGGGCGTGAAATCAAGTATCTTGAACGCCTCAATGCCCGCCGCATTGCCGATAAGGGTAAGTATAAGCGCGAGGACATAGCCCGTACCGATACCGATTATGAACGGAATGAGCTTTATTGTCTTGCCGCCCTTTACGGAAGCAATAACGATAGCAAGGAATGTCACAAGACCAACGATTATCGTCATGAGGTTGTAATCCGCGCCGCCGTTTGTTGCGAGCCAGCCCGTGGCGGTGCCCGAAAGGCTTAAACCGATAAGCGCAACGATAGGTCCTATGATAACGGCAGGCATAAGCTTATTGACCCAGCCCGAGCCGACAACCTTGATGATAAGCGCGATTATCACATAGACCGCGCCCGCGAACGCAATGCCTATAAGCATTCCCCAGTAGCCGTAATTCTGCGCGATAGACGCCGCGTAAGCGCCGAGGAACGTGAAGGAGCTGCCGAGGAAAACGGGGCTCTTTCTTTTGGTGCAGAGGAGGTATACAATGGTTCCGATACCCGCTCCGAAAAGCGCTGCGGCGGGGTCTGCCGAAAGCCCGTAGCCGGAAACCAGCATAGGAACAAGCAGCGTTGCCGCCATGATCGCGATCATCTGCTGAAGCGCAAAGACGACCGTCTGACTGAATTTCGGCTTGTCGCCGACATCGTAAATAAGTTTCATGCGTTATTCTCCCTTTCTTTTTCAGCGTCAGCTGTCAGGGCAGCGCCCGAACGAGCCGACTGCCCTGTACTAATTATATATTATATCTTTTTTCGACAGGATTGTCAATATGATTTCTATGCTTTTGTGAAATTTACCTATTAAGTCAGTCGGTTTACTGTGTTTTTATGGAACATTCGTCATTTCCGCCCGCATTTAACCAGCGTTTTCCGAAAAATTCAATAAGGAACGCACCGACGGGCGCTGTAATAAGTATCGCAATGACCGCCGCCGAAAGCACCGTCTGACCGCACGCCATACCCATTGCAAGCGGCATTCCGCCGATAGCCGCCTGCACCGTTGCCTTGGGGATATACGCGAACACGCAGAACAGGCGCTCCTTGGCGCGCATTTTCGTCCCGATAAGGCAGACGAGCACGCCCGCCGCGCGGAAAATCAGTGCCCCCGCCAGAAGCAGCAGAGTACCAACTCCCGCGGAAACGGCGGCGTTGAGGTCGACAGCCGCGCCGACAAGCACGAACAGCATTATCTCCGCGCACAGCCACAGCTTATTCAGCTTCTGCGCGACGCGAGCGGCGGGCACAGGCGCTCTCTGCCCGAAAAATATTCCCGCCGCCATGACCGCAACTGTCCCCGAGAAGCCGAAATACCCGCCGACAAGCCCCTCCGCCGCCGTCAGGAAAAGCGCCGTTCCCATAAGGATAATGACCTTCGCGCTGTCGCGGATATGTATTTTTTTGAACAATAACGCAAGCAGCAGCCCCGCAAGCGCACCCGCCGCCGCGCCGCTGATTATCGAAACGGGAACGTTTATCACCGCGCCCGCGCTGACCCCGCCGCTCTGTGCAAGCCCCGCGAACACCGAGAACATGACGATGACAAACACGTCGTCCATCGACGCGCCCGCTAGGATAAGCTGCGGGATAAGCTTGTCCGTCCCGCGTCCTTCCTCGATGAACCGTATCATTTTAGGGACAATTACCGCAGGCGAAACCGCGCCGAGCACCGCGCCGAGCACTGCCGCCTCGGTGTAGGATATCCCCAGAAGCGGCGGCGCAAGCAGCACCGTCCCCGCCATTTCAAAGCAGGCGGGAACAAAGCACATCAGCGCGGCGGGTCTGCCTATCCTTTTCAGCTCGGCGGGCTTAATGCTTATCCCCGCGCGCAGCAGGATTATCACCAGCGCGATTTTCCGCAGGTCGCCCGAGATGGACAGGAAAAGGCTGTCAAGCAGCCCGAGGCAGTTCAGCGCTATCCCTGCGGCGATCATTCCCATAAGCTTCGGCAGGCGTAATTTCCCGAAAATTTCCCCGAAAAACCACCCGAAAATCAACACGAGCGCAATGCTCAGCAGCATGATAATTCCTCCTTTTTTCGGGAGAAAACAAAAAGACCGACAGTTCTCCCGTAACGGCAGATACCATCGGTCTTGTAAAATTTTACAGACAGTTCGGGGCGAAAGCCCGCGGGGAGGTGTCATTCCCCTTTATTACATGATCACATGGCTATTGTACCACATTCCGCGCGGTTTGTCAACCGTTACGAGCGCATTTCCGCGCCTGCGGGCAGCATTTCGTAGCGCGAAAATTCAGCCGTGAACTCGCCCAGACCCTGCGTTATCTGTCTGAGGACAAGCGCGAAATCCTGCATTTCAGCCTCGGGAGCTTCTGCGGTGAGCTCCGTCATGCCCTCGCCGACGCTGTTCATTCCGAGAACGCTTCCGCGCCGCTTTGACAGCACGCTCATGACATCGCCCTGCTTATCGTCGGGGACAAGTATCGTCATATTCTGAAGCGGCTCGAGCAGATAGGGCGCAGCGTCCTTCAGGCAGTCGCGGAACGCCATGGACGCCGCCGTCTTGAACGCCATTTCGGAGCTGTCAACGGGGTGATAGCTGCCGTCGATAAGCGTCGCCTTAACGCGTACAACGGGATAGCCGCCTATGCTGCCCTTTTCCGCCGCTTCAAGCAGACCCTTTTCTATCGCGGGGAAGAAATTCTTCGGAACAGAGCCGCCGAAAATCTTCTCCTCAAAAACAAGACCCTCGCTGTCGCACGGCTCGAACTCTATCTTGACATGACCGTACTGCCCGTGCCCGCCCGACTGCTTCTTGTACTTGCTTTCAATGGTGACCTTCCTGCTTATTGCCTCGCGGTAAGCTATCTTCGGCGCGGAAAGCGTGACGTCCATGCCGAACTTGCTCTTTAGCTTTGTCGCCGCAACGTCAAGGTGCATTTCGCCCAGACCGCCGATAATGCGCTCGTGCGTTTCGTGGTTGTGGATATATTCGAGGGTTCTGTCCTCCTCGAGAAGTCTGCGGATAGCGGTGGAGAGCTTGCCCTCGTCGCCGCTCGTGAGCTTCACGGTTCTGAAATAGCAGGGCTTCGGGAAGTCAATGCCCTCCAGAGCGCGCACGTCTGCGGGGTCGCACAGCGTGTCGCCCGTGTTTGCGTCAAGCTTGGTGACAGCCGCGATATCGCCCGCGTTGACCTCGGATATTTCGTCCTGCTTCTTTCCGCATACGGTGACAAGCTTGCCGAAGCGGAGCGCTGCGCCGCCGTTCGCGTTGACGGGCTCTGCCTTAGCCGAAAGCTTGCCCTGAACCACCTTAACATAGCTTATCTTGCCGACAAACGGGTCTGCGACTGTCTTGAAAACAACAGCCTTCAGCGGCTTGGTTTCGTCGTAGTCAACGACCTCGCCGTCAATTTTCTCGAGTTTCCTCTCGTTGGGCGAGGGCAGCATTGTCGTCACAGCGTCGAGCAGCATATCAACGCCCGAGAGCGTGTCGTTCGCGCAGCATACAACGGGGGTTATCGTTCCTGCGGCAACGCCGTCGTGGATACCCTTGACAAGCTCGTCATGGGTGAACTCCTCGCCGCTGAAGAACTTATCCATGAACTCCTCGTTCGTTTCCGCGACAGCCTCCGCCATTGCCGCGCGCAGACCTGCGATACGGTTTTCGGAAGCGGGCATGGGAACCTCAGTCGGAACGCCCTTCTTGTCGTAGTTGTACGCTTTCATGGTGAGCAGGTTTATGTATGCCTCGACGGGACCGTTCTTGTCATACGGAACAACGATAGGGCAGACGGACGGACCGAACACGGTCTTCATCTGCGTGAACACGCGGTAGAAGTCGCTGTTTTCGACCTCCATGCAGGTGACGGCAAGCATACAAGCCTTGCCCTTGGAATTTGCGAGGCGGTAAGCCTTGAGCGTTCCGGGGCATACGCCGTCCTTTCCGTTTACGGTTATGATAACGCTTTCCGCCGCGCGGATACCCTCGTACATTCCTCCCGCGAAATCAAACTGACCGGGCGCGTCTATGATGTTTATTTTGGTGTCATTCCAGACGGCGTTAACTGCGGAGGCATTTATCGAGATCTTCCGCTTTATTTCCTCGGGGTCAAAGTCGCACACTGTGCTTCCGTCAGCGGTGTTTCCCATTCTGTCGGTGAGCCCGCACTTGAACAGCATTGCTTCCGCAAGGGCGGTCTTTCCGCTGCCGCCGTGACCGGCGAGGACAACGTTTCTGATATTGTCGGCAGAAAATGATTTCATGTAGATTTACCTCCGTGATAAAAAATTATAACGACTGTTAAGCCGGTAAATGGCATTGCTGCGCGGGAATTGTATATTTTGTCCTAAAAAGAACCGTCCGCACATAAAACCTTGTTAATATTATATAGTAATACTGCTCAAAAATCAAGTGCTTTTGTTAAAAAAATTGGCAATCTATATACAAAATGCTTAAAAGACTTTTTGTTGATTATGCACAAATGATATTTGAAAAACAATATTGATTATGGGAGAAAAATACGATATAATAAGGATATACAATATTTTATGGGAGGGATAGTATGGATAAGTTCACCTGCCCCGTATGCGCGGAAAAGGGCGAACGGGCGCTTCTCATGCGGCTCGGCGGCTCGCTGAAATGCCCGCGCGGGCACAGCTTTGACATATCGTCGAAGGGGTATGTCAACCTCCTGCTCTCCTCCCGCAAGCACGTTAAAGACCCGGGCGACAGCAAGGAAATGGCAGCCGCAAGGCGCTTGTTCCTCGACACGGGCGCATATGAGCCGCTGCTTGACGGGCTTTGCCGCGCGGCGGACGAGCTCACCACGGGCATTCCCGCGCCCGTAATTGAGGACTGCGGCTGCGGCGAGGGGTACTACACCGCAGGGATATACGATTTCCTTTCCTCGGCGGGAAAAGCTCCGCAGATATACGCCGTTGACATCAGCAAGAACGTCCTCTCGGCGGCAAAGCCCCGCTTTTCGGGAAAGGACATCTTCCCCGCCGCCGCGAGCTGCTTCCGTATGCCGCTCCCCGACAGCGCCGCCGACCTTGCCGCAGTGATATTCGCGCCGTTCTGCACGGGCGAGCTTGTCCGAACGGTAAAGCCTTACGGTCACATCATCACCGCGATACCCGCCCGCGAGCACCTCTACGGGCTGAAGCGGCTGCTGTACCGCGAGCCCTATTACAACGAGGTCAAGCCTTACGATATCGACGGGCTGAAATTCCTCGGGAAAGAGGAAATACGCGCCGAAATAACGCTTGACGATCAGGAAACGCTTAACGCGCTTTTCATGATGACGCCGTATTATTACAAGACCTCGCCCGCGGACAGCGCCGCGCTTTATTCCTACTTCGGAACGCACGGCAGCTTTTCCACAGAAATTGCATTCGAAATACTTAAATACCAAAACTTAAAGGGGGCAGACTGACATGATGATACTACCCGAACAGGTGAACAAGGCAATAGAGATCCTCGAAAATTCGGGGTATGACGCTTATATCGTCGGCTCCTGCGTCCGCGAGCTTATTCTCGGGAACAGCCCGCAGGATTTCGACATTGTTACCAACGCGGGGATAAACGATATCCTCTTTGCGTTCAGGGATTACCGTATCTCCGACGAGGGAATGCCGCGCGGCGAGATACTTGTGACCGTTGTCGGCATGGTGATACAGATATCGCCTTACCGCCGCGAGGTCGTCGGCAACCGCGTGATGTACGCCGAGGACTTGGAAACCGACCTTTTCCGCCGCGGATTTTCCATGAACGCAATGGCTTATTCCCCCCGAAGCGGGCTTATCGACCCATATGGGGGAAGAAGCTGCCTTACCGGTGAGGTGAAGCGGGTGGTAGCCGTCGGCGAGAACGTCACCGTTGCCGCAAAGCCCGCAAAGAAGAACGCCCCCGCCGAGCCCGAAACCTATTACGATATGTCCCGCTGCTTCACGACAGACCCCGTAAGGCTGCTGTCCGCGATACGCTTCTGCGCCGAGGGCGAGTACGAAATTGAGGAGCAGACAAGGAACACCATGCGGCAGAATGTCAGCTGCTTCGACTACGCGGACAAGGCGGCTGTGCGAAAGGAGCTTTCCCGTATCGTTATGGGGAAATTCGCGGCGCGCGTCCTTGACGAGTACAGCGATATCCTGAAATACGTCCTGCCCGAGGCGGAGCGCTGCTTCGGAGTTGACCAGCGTTCGCCGCACCATGAATTTGACGTATGGACGCATATCACGCGTTCGGTGGGATTTGCCGTGCCCGACCCCGTTATTCGCTTCACAATGCTGTTTCACGACCTCGGAAAGCCCGATTGTATGTACCTCGACAGCACGGGCAGGGGGCATTTTAAGGGGCACGCCGAGCGCGGGCGGCTGCTTGCGGAGGGGATAATGCGCCGCCTTGAATTTGACCGCGAAATGTCCGAGGAGATAAGCTGGCTGATTTACCACCACGACGAAAAGATACCCGACGACCGAAAGGCGCTCAAACGCCTGATAAACGACCTCGGCGCGGGCGACCTCAAAAAGCTGCTTCAATGCGAAATTGCCGACGCAAGGGCGAAAAAGTCGGACAGCGAAAACGCGGAGGTTCAGCGGCTGCGCGCGGCGCTCACGGCGCTGACCGAAATAACGGAAAACGGCGAATGCTACAACATAAGTCAGCTTGCGGTGACAAAGCGCGACCTTTTCGACCGCAGGCTTGTCCGCAGCGAACAGGAAGCGGACGAGCTGATGAACGCGCTGTTTGAAATTGTCCTCGACAAGCCGTCGTTCAACAACAGGCTAATGCTGCTCGACATGGCGGAGCGCAGCAAGGCAAAGCTGGAGCAGCTTGCAGCCGAACGGGAAAAGCGCCGCCGCGAGCAGGAGGAGCTTGAGCGGCAGGAAAAGGAGCGCCGTAAAAACCGCCGCAGCGAGCCGATATTCACAAGGCGGCGCAGCGACAAATAACGCGGTTACAACGGACAACCGACAGGAATATAATGCCGTTGCTGTGAAATAATGGAATACGGGCTGTTTTCGGCGGGGACGGCGGGCGCGGCGCATTGCCCCCGGGGAAAGCGAATACGCAGCCGCGCTCACGCTTATTGCCGCCGCGAACGACAGACAGAAATTAACATAACAGAAAAAACAAGGGAAAAGGAAACAATGGGAGCAGTAGGTCAATACGCAAAATATGTATCGCTGAACATTCTTTCGGCGGTCGGGATATCGGTGTATATCCTCGCCGACACTTTTTTTATATCGCTTGCGGAGGGAGCGGACGGAATAACCGCGCTCAACCTCGTCCTGCCCGTGTACAGCCTGATTTTCGCTATAGGGTCAATGATAGGAATTGGCTCTGCAACGCGCTTTGCGATACTAAGGGCGCGCGGCGATAAGCGCGCCGACGGTTACTTCTTCAACGCGGTATTCTTCGCCATGGCGATAAGCCTTGCGTTCATGGCAATCGGCGGGTTCTGCCCCGATATGGTGGTAAGGCTGCTCGGCGGCGACGAGCGGATAACAGGCGTCGGGGCGGGCTACACGCGGATATTCATGCTGTTCACGCCGTTTTTTATGCTTAACTACATCTTCACCTCGTTCGTCCGCAACGACAAAGCGCCCTCTGTCGCAATGGCGGGAACGCTCACAAGCAGCCTTTCGAACATACTCCTCGACTACCTCTTCATGTTCCCTCTCGGAATGGGAATGCGCGGAGCAGCCCTCGCAACGGGAATTTCCCCGATAATAAGCGTTATAATCTGCTCAACGCATTTCTTCTCAAAAGGCAATACCATACGTTTCCTGCCCCGTCTGCCGTCGCTGCGCAGGCTCGGCGAAGCGTGCGCGCTGGGTGTCTCGGCGTTCGTTTCGGAGATTTCCTCGGGGGTAACAACGACGGTTTTCAACTTTATTATACTCGGTCTTGCGGGCAATGTCGGCGTTGCGGCTTATGGGGTGATAGCGAATTTCGCAATGGTCGCGGCTTCGGTTTTTAATGGGATAATGCTTGGCTCACAGCCGCTTGTCAGCCGCTTTTACGGCAGCGGGGACAATCGCTCGGCAAAAAAGGTGCTTCACCTTGCGCAGGGAACGGCGCTTGTTCTGGCGCTGCTTATCCTTGCGGCGGTGGTGATATTCGCGCCGCAGTTCACAGCGATATTCAACAGCGAGGGCTCGGCTGAGCTTGCCGCCTACGCGGAAACGGGAATGCGCATCTACTTCACGGGATTTATTTTCGCGGGCTTTAACATTGTCGGGACAGGCTTCCTCAGCGCAACGGAGCGCGCGGGCGCGGCGTTTGTCTGCGCGGTGTCAAGGGGCGCGGCGGCTATCGTCGGGTTCGCGTTCCTGCTGTCGGCGCTGCTCGGAATGACGGGCGTATGGCTTGCGTTCCCCGCGGCGGAGCTGCTTACGGCGGCGGTAACAATGACCGCGCTGCTTCGGCGGAAAAAGGCGCGTAACGCGTGATTTGCGGCTTCGCCGATTATGGGGGCAATTGTTCACAAGCATAATAAAAATGCGCCTTGCCTGTTCGCGGGGCGCTTTCGTTTTCCCCCTTGGATCCCCCTTTCAGAAAAAGAAAACCGCTTTTGGGGTTACGCCAGAGGGGAGAGGAACTTTTTCTTTTCACGAAAAAAGAAAA
>JBJFHP010000134.1:0-2648 GCA_051893715.1 Oscillospiraceae bacterium | reverse complement strand
CGTATGCGAAGTAAGCCTGTGCGTACATATCGGTGTGGTCGCCGATGATCTTGATGGAGTTCTTGTTCGCACCGACAGTACCATCGGAGCCAAGACCCCAGAACTTACAGCAGGTAGTGCCCTCGGGAGTTGTGTTGGGGTTCTCGGTGATAGGCAGGGACAGATTTGTAACATCGTCCTCGATACCGATAGTGAATGTGGGCTTTGCAGTGTTGTTGTATACCGCAATGATCTGTGCGGGGTTGCAGTCCTTGGAGCCTAAGCCGTAGCGTCCGGTGAATACGGGAACGTTCTGGAACTTGTTCTCCTTCTTGAGAGCGGCAACAACGTCGAGATACAGAGGCTCGCCGAGAGAGCCGGGCTCCTTTGTTCTGTCGAGAACGGAGATCTTCTTTACTGTATCGGGGATAGCGTCAACGAAAGCGGAGGAAACGAAAGGTCTGTACAGTCTTACCTTTACAAGACCAACCTTTCTGCCCTGCTTTGCAAGGTAGTCGATGGTTTCTTCGATGGTGTCGCAAACGGAGCCCATAGCTACGATAACTTCCTCTGCATCGGGAGCGCCGTAGTAGTTGAACAGCTTGTAGTTCGTGCCGATCTCGGCATTTACCTTGTCCATGTACTCGGTTACGATGTTGGGAATGTTGTTGTAGTATGTATTGCAAGCCTCGCGAGCCTGGAAGAAGATGTCGGGGTTCTGAGCGGTGCCGTGGAGAACAGGGTTCTCGGGGTTGAGCGCTCTGTCACGGAATGCCTGAACAGAATCCCAGTCAACCATCTTAGCGAGAGTATCGTAATCCCAAACCTCGATCTTCTGGATCTCGTGAGAGGTTCTGAAGCCGTCGAAGAAGTGCAGGAAAGGAACTCTGCCCTTAATGGTTGCAAGGTGAGCAACTGCGCCGAGATCCATTACTTCCTGGGGGTTGGTGGAGCAGAGCATTGCATAGCCTGTCTGACGGCAAGCGTAGATATCGCTGTGGTCGCCGAAGATAGACAGCGCATGAGAAGCGACAGCTCTTGCGGAAACATGGATAACAGAGGGGAGCAGCTCGCCTGCGATCTTGTACATATTGGGGATCATCAGGAGCAGACCCTGAGATGCTGTGTAGGTGGTGGTGAGTGCGCCTGCGGAAAGCGAGCCGTGAACTGCACCTGCTGCGCCCGCCTCGGACTGCATTTCAACTACCTTTACCTGCTCGCCGAAGATGTTCTTTCTTCCTGCGGTAGACCAGGAGTCGGTAACTTCCGCCATTACGGACGAAGGTGTGATGGGGTAAATCGCAGCGAGGTCTGTGAACGCGTATGAAACGTGACCTGCGGCGTTATTGCCGTCCATCGTAAGCTTTTGTCTAGCCATTGGTTTTTTCCTCCTTAAATATCAGAAAAGTACGTCCTTTCCGCCTGTCCGCTGTCGGGCAGGGCTCGGGGACATATTTCTCATCTTTCAATCTTTATTGTACCACATTTAAACGATTTTGTAAATAGTATTATGTGATTTTTTTGAATTTTTTGTACAAAAATAAACTCCCGATAAACAACATTTGTGTACATTTACGGATTTTGCGGCGGGAAGAATATTCGTCCGCCCGCGCCGCGAACGCCCACAAAAGAATGCGCCCGCGAAAACGAGCGCACTCTGAAAAAATCCGGAAATTATCAGCCGAGAACTACCTCTACCTCATGAACGCCGCCGTCGAATGCGGGGATAACATTGCCCTCGACAGCCTTGCCGTCAACGATCATGCTCTTAACGCCCGCGCATACATGGTTCGGGTTCTTTACGGTTACATTGTAGGTAGCACCGCGGAACAGACGGGAAACGGTGAAGCCGTCCCACTCGTGAGGAATGGAGGGATCGATCATCAGTCCGTTGTACTGCGGCTTTACGCCGAGAATGTACTGCGAAATGGCAACAAAGTTCCATGCCGCCGTACCTGTAAGCCAGCTGTTCTTCGCCTCGCCGTGACGCTTTGCGTCCTTGCCCGCGATCATCTGAGCGTAAACATACGGCTCGGTGCGGTGCAGGTCGGATCTGTCCTCGCGGAAAGCGGGAGCGATCTTGCTGTAATATTCAAACGCCTTGTCGCCGTGGCCTACCGCAGCCTCTGCGCAGATCACCCACGCGTTGTTGTGGCAGAATACGCCCGCGTTCTCCTTGTAACCGCCGGGATAAGTGGAGATCTCGCCGTATTCGATCTTGTAGGTCGTGAATGCGGGGTTGTTGAGCACAAGACCGTGCTCGCTGTTGAGGTACTTGTCAACGCTTTCGAGGGTCTTGATGTCGTAACCCTTGTCCTTGCCAAGTCCCGCAAGAACGCACCAGCCCTGCGGCTCGATGAAGATCTTGCCCTCCTCGCACTCGTGAGAGCCGACCTTGTTGCCGTTGTGGTCGTAAGCGCGGAGGAACCACTCGCCGTCGTAGCCGTATTCCTCGGTGTTCTTTCTCATTACGTCGATAGCAGCCTGCGCCTTTTCAGCCTCTGCCTTGTCACCCTTGAGCTCGCACATTTTCACGAACTCGGGAGCAATAGCGCAGAACATACCCGCGATCATTACGGATTCCGCTGTCTGACTGTAGAAAGGCGGCTCCTTGAACATTTCCTTGTTATTGTATGTCTGGAAGGACTCGCCGGGCTTATCGGAGAAGC
>JBJFHP010000133.1:0-10708 GCA_051893715.1 Oscillospiraceae bacterium | reverse complement strand
CTGCAAGCTCAAGGTCGCCCTGTGTAACGTCGGTGTTGCCGGGCTTGTAGCCGAGGACAAGCTCCGCGTCCTCCTCGTTTCCTATGCAGACGTCGACATACTGCATGAGGTTCTTCATGACCTTCTGCGCCTTTTCGCTGCTCCAGAGCTTCTTGCGGAAGTTGAGGTCAACGGAAACCTTTACACCGTGCTTCTTTGCCGCCTTTAACGCTTCTTCTGTGAGGACAGCGGCAGCGTCGGAAACGGCGGGGGTAATTCCCGTGAAGTGGAACCAGTCTGCTCCCTCAAAAATTGCGTCAAAATCGAAATCGGCGGCAGTCGCGGTGGATATAGAGGAATGCGCTCTGTCGTAAACTACCTTCGAGGGGCGCATAGCCGAGCCGCTTTCGAGGAAATAGATACCGAGTCTTTCGCCGCACTTTGCGATATGCTTTGTTTCAACGCCGTACTTGCGCAGCGCCGCGACAGCGCACTCGCCGATCTCGTTTGCGGGGACAGCGGTAACGAACTCCGCGTCGTGGCCGTAGTTCGCGAGGGAAACAGCAACGTTAGCCTCGCCGCCGCCGTAGTTTATGTCGAACTCGTCCGCCTGAATGAATTTTTCGTTGTTGGGGGTGGAAAGGCGGAGCATTATCTCGCCCATTGTAATTACCTTAGCCATGGTAATGTTCTCCTTTTTATTGTATTATGTCAGATTATGTGGGATTACTTCTTTTCTACAAGGTGAATTGCGAAGCCGCTGTATTCCTCTGCGAGATAGATAACGGTCATTCTTCCGTCCGCGTCATACTTTGCGCTGTCCATATCGAACTTAACGCCCTTCTGCCCGAGCTGGAAAACGGCTCTGCGAACGTTCGGGGTGGAAACCGCGATATGCCCCATAGCGCCCCTGAACGGCTTCTTCATGCATTCGATCTGCGTTCCCGCGAAAATGCTGGAATTGCCGATCTTCTGCTCCCAGCCGAACATATTCATGAAGCTTGCGGAGGTGTTCTTTGCCTCGTCCTCGTTATTGCAGTTTATGCCGATGTGGACAAGCTGAAAATCGAGCATCTTGTTTACCGCCGCTCTGCACAGCGCGGTGATCTCGTCCCACTTCTGAGCCTTTACGAGCTTGTCGGGAACTATCCACGAGCCGCCGCAGCAAACGATCTTCTTGAACGCAAGGTAGCTGTTGAGGTTGTTTTCGTTAACGCCGCCTGTAGGCATGAATTTCATCATGGAATAAGGCGCAGCCACTGCCTTTATGTAGGGCAGACCGCCCGCCTGCTCCGCGGGGAAGAACTTGACGAAATCAAGCCCCAGCTCGAGCGCCTGCTCTATCTGAGAGCCGTTCGCAACGCCCGGCGCAAAGGGAACGCCCCTGTCAAGGCAGTGCTTTACCACCGCGGGGTTAAGACCGGGGGCAACGCAGAACTTTGCGCCCGCCTCAATAGCGGCGTCGCACTGCTCAATAGTGAGCACCGTGCCCGCGCCGACCAGCATATCGGGGTACGCTTCTGTCATCGCCTTTATCACCTTGTCCGCGCCTGCCGCTCTGAATGTAACCTCGGCGCAGTGTATGCCGCCGTCGTAAAGAGCCTTTGCGAGGGCTACCGCGTCGTCTGTGTTTTCAAGCTTTATTACGGGAACAACGCCTGTGCATTCAAGCTGTTCGAGAAATTTTTTGTTATCCATTTCGTTCGTTCTCCAATTCAATAATAATATATTATCTGCCCAGCCAGCCGCCGTCAACAGCGAGCGTGAAGCCGTTTACATAGTCCGAAGCGGAGGAAGCGAGGAATACCGCCGCGCCCATTATATCGTCGGGAGTACCCCAGCGGCCCGCGGGTATTCTTTCGAGGATCGCCTCGCTTCTGTCTGCGTCCGCGCGCAGCGCCTTGGTGTTGTTTGTCGCCATATAGCCGGGCGCGATAGCGTTAACGTTTATGCCGTACTTTGCCCATTCGTTAGCCATTGTCATGGTAATGCCCTTGACTGCCGACTTGCTTGCGGTGTAGCTCGGAACGCGTATTCCGCCCTGATAAGAAAGCATACTTGCAACGGAGATGATCTTTCCGCCGCTGTTCTGTTTGATGAACTGCTTTGCGCAAGCCTGCGAAAGGAAGAACAGTGTGCGGCAGTTTACATTCATTACCGCGTCCCAGTTCTCTACGCTGAAATCAATGGTGTCCTCGCGCTTGATTATGCCCGCGTTGTTAACAAGAATGTCAACGTGACCGAACTTTTCCACCGCCGTATTGACAATGTTTTCGATGGGGTCAAGCGTGGAAAGATCTGCGGTAAGGAACTGAAAATTCTCCTCGCCGAGCATTTCCTGCGTCGCGGTGCTCGGAACCACCGAAACGCCCAGAACCTTTGCTCCTGCCTCAACAAACGCGCGGGAGAAGCCCTGTCCAAGACCTGTGTCGCTTCCCGTAACAATGGCAACTTTTCCGTTCAGACTGAATTTGTCCAGTATCATAGTCAAATACCTCCATAGTATATATGTTCTTATGGAATAACAATTCCATTGCTTTCAAAAAATACCGACAGCGCGGAGAACCGATACATAAATGAATATCGTCACCGTGCTCACAAGGCTCGTCCATACGACAAGCTGACCCGAGAGCTCCGCGTCGCCGCCCATTTCCTTTGCCATGATAGCGCTCGCGACAGCTACGGGCGTTGCAAATACGCCGACATAGGTCGCGAAATGCTCGCCGGCAAGCTCGGGCATTATCGTCATTCTGAGGATATACGCGCCGAGAAGCCCTATTACCGGCACGGCGACGGTGCGTATGACCGTACCGAAAATTATCTCGCGGCGCAGCCTTTTCACCGCGGAAAACTCAAACTGACCGCCGAGGACGATAAGCGCAAACGGCGTGCAGATCGATTTCACGCTTTCAAGCGTTTTGTAAAGGATAGTCACATCGCGAAGCCTGAAATCTATCCCCCACATGACAAACAGCTCGCGCACGCCCAGAACCGCAATGCCCGCGAGCGTTGCGACTATCAGCGGATTTCGTATTACCCCGAGCAGTATCTTCTTAACGCTGACCCTGCCCTTTTCGCTGCTGCCGTTGAATATCGTCAGAGTTATTACGGCAAGCGCGTTAAAGGTCGGTACGCAGAACGCCGACATTATTCCCGCGGCGGCAGCGCCCTTTGCGCCGAAAAGCGCCTCGGCAAGCGGCAGACCGATTATCGCGTAGTTTGACCGAAATACCGCCTGAATGAGCGAGCCGCGCTTTGCGCCGTCCTTTGTGAACGCACAGACGACTGCTATTGCCGCGAAAAACAGCAGTATCACGGTAATAATGCCGTACAGTATAAACGACGGCTCCAGCTCCCGCAGGCTGCCTATGTTATACACATTATAGAACAGCAGCGCGGGGAGAAGAACGCGGAAGGTAAGCCTGTTTCCCGCGTCAAGGAAAGGCTTCTGAAGCATTCCCGCACGCTTCAGCAGATACCCGAGCGCAATAAGCAGCACTATGGGGAATACTGCGTTTGCGGAGAAAATAAGAGCGTCTGTCATAGGCTGTTCAGCTTCTCCATGGGGAAATATTCGTCAAGGCAGCCGCTTGTCGCCCTGACCATGCGGCGAAACAGCTCACGCGCTTTGTCGAGCGAAAGCCCCGAGCAAAGCGGCTGATTTGCGAACGCCTCGAATATCTCCGCGAGATCCCTGTGCTTTATGCCGCTGTATGTGTTTTCAATGTTGAGCGCATTCCGCAGCACAAGCGCGTTTACGCTGTCGGGCAGGCGCTTTGCGGTTATGGGCTTGACCCCTCCCCGCGAGAAAACGCAGTTTGTTTCAACTATCGAGCCGAGCGGCATATCGGGCATCTGCCCGACGTTCGGGACGTTTGCGTTGGAAACCTTGGGGGGAATTATCCCGAGCAGCGCCTTCATAAGCTCAACGACCTCTTCATCGCTTTTCCTGACCTCAATAGCCTCCCCGCCGTTCGCTATCCGCTTTGACTGCGCTATTTTGTTCAGCCTGTCCTGCTTGCGGTAGCCGACGGTAGTCAGATGATACAGCCACTTATCCGCGGCAGCCTTGTCCCCGATATACCATGAATTATTCATGAACTCGACAAGGTGCCTGTCGCCCGCCGCGGCGAGCACGCCGAAGCGCCTGAAAAGATCCATCTTGACCTTGTTCCCGTAAAGGAAAGGGTTATCGCCGCGGAAATCGTCGGGCTTGTGCCCGAGCTGCTCGCAGTAGCCCGTTTCGTAGTATCTGTCGATAAACTCGGGCAGCACCTTCAGCATATCCTGCCCGTTATAGTCTGCGGAGGTTATCCATGTGAAATGGTTGATCCCGCAGGCGTCTATTATCATTTCTTGTCGGCTCGGGCGGGGAACGCCGAGCACCTCTTCCGCCGCGCAGCAGAGAAATTCCTGCGCGTGGAACACCTCATGGCAGCAGCCGAACGCCTTTATTTCGGGGAAAACGTCATACAGCGTCTTTGTGCAGGCGGTCATGGGGTTGGTGAGGTTAATTACCCATGCGTCGGGGCAGTTTTCCTTTATTGCCCTTGCGAAGCCCTCGTAAATGGGAACGGTACGCATTGCGCGGAGCACCCCGCCGGGGCCTACCGTATCTCCCACCGACTGATATATCCCGTATTCCTCGGGGAGATGAACGTCAACCTCCATCTCGTCAAATGTCCCGGGGAGAATTGAACAGGCAACAAAATCCGCGCCGTTCAATGCCTGCGAAATATCCTCATACACCCTGTATTCCCATTTGGAAACAGCGGCGGGCGAGCGGTTGATGACCTCGCCTATTCTGCGGTTAAGCTCCGCCGCGGGCAGGTCGATATCGTACAGCGCGATTTCTCCGCCAAGCCCGTCGGACAGGGCGAGGTCTGTCATGAAAACTCTTGCCCAAGCCTTCGAGCCGCCGCCTATATATGCTATCTTGATATTCTTCATTGAGTTTACCTGCCGGAATGCTCCTTTTCCATGCGTTTTACCTCTGTGTAGCACAGAATAAACGGCGCAACGCCCTTTGCGTCGTTTTCGACTACCGGCTCGGAGATGTAATACTCATAGCTTCCGTCGCGGCGCGGGTTGTTTTCGGGGCCAAGTCCCGCCACAAGGCAGATGCCGCCAAGGTTAAGGTCGCCGTTTTCGTTTGTGCCGAGATATTTTCTGCATATGCCGTCAAAGGTTTCTTTTCCCGCCGCCGAATAACCCGCGTCAAGAACGCCGAGCCGCGCGCCCTTCATCATGGCGTAGGCGATCATGCTGCTGCCGCTTGTTTCGGGGTAATTGCCCTCCCTGTCGCCGCAGTCGATGACCTGACGGTACATTTTTGTTTCGGGATCTCTGTATTGAGCGATACCGTCGATAGCCTCGCGGAAAATATCGCAAAGCTCCTTTGCGGAGTCAGCGCCCATGTAATCAATAACGTCTATCAGCGCAACGCAGAACCAGCCCTCCGCCCTGAGCCAGAAGCTCTTCGAGCAGCCCGTTTCCTTGTCCGCCCAGAATATCGACTTCGAGCAGTCCATGCCGTGGCGGTAAAGCCTTTTGTTCTCGTCAAACATGAGCCTGCGCACGTTCCTGAACTGCGACACGGTATCCGAGCAGTCGCCGTTTCCGAACTCCCGCTGAAAGCGCACATAGAACACCTGCGCCATATACAGCCCGTCCAGCCATATCTGATTCGGGTAAATTTTCTTGTGCCAGAAGTTGCCCGTTTCGGTGCGGGGCTGATTTTTCAGCTGATCATACAGGAGAAAGACAGCCTTTTTGTATTTTTCCTTGCCCGTCATTTTGTAGAGGTCAAAGAGGACTCTTCCCTCGTTGATATCATCGAGATTATATTTCTCGGGAGAATAGCCGCGTATCGAGCCGTCCTCGGAAACATAATAGTCGATAAACCTCTCGGCAAATTCGGCGTACTTCTTTTCGCCCGTTATCTCTCCCGCGCAGAGCAGCGCGGTTATCATGCACCCGTCGATATAATTCCAGTGAGCGGGCTTGCCCCCGCGGATACTCTCAATGTTCCACAGCGGCATATCGGGCGTGGAAGCGTCAAGCAGCTTCCCGATATATTTGTCTATCTGTTCGTACAAGGTTACTCCTTTACCAGCGTCCCGACGTTTGTCGTCATGAGCTTTTCGCCGTCATTGCCGACGACCTCGACATTCCTTACGGTGAGGCTGTTTACGTTTTCGAAATACATTCCCGCGCGGCAGCGCTTTACGTTGTTGTTGCGCATTGACGGGTAATTCGGCTCGGCTGCCTCGTCGTAGGTGAACCGTATATTTTCCAGCGTTATCTCCCCGATAGGCTGCTCGGGCAGACCGTCGCAGTAGCAGGCGGCAACCTGACAGTTTTCGCACACCATATCACGGAACGTGAATTTCCCGAGGTAAGGCGTTCGCTCGTCAACGGGCAGCTTTTCGCGCGTTGTGTTATATTCCGAGAACCTGTCGGGGTCGCAGCAGTTGTACCACATATTTATTACGATAGGCGTAAGCACGCCGTCCATTTTGATATTCTCGAAAAGCACGCCGTCGATAACGGCGTCCTCTCCTCTGCCGCGGCGTGTTTTGATGCGCAGCCCGCGGTCGGTGCGGTTGAATATGCAGCGGTTTACCGTGAGGTTTTTAACGCCGCCCGCCATTTCGCTTCCGAGCGTTATTGCGCCGTGGCCGAACTGCATGATGCAGTTCCTTATGGTGTGGTGATCGGCGGGGGTTTTGTATTTTTTTCCTATATCGATCTTACCGGATTTAATGGCAATGCAGTCGTCGCCGACGCTGAATCGGCAGCCGATTATGTCCACCTTATCGCAAGCCTCGGGGTCAAGCGCGTCGGTGTTCGGGCTGTCCTTCGGAGCGTTTACCGCCAGATCGAGGAAGCGGAGGTCTGCCGAAAAATAGGGGTGAAGCTGCCACATTGCCGCATTCTGAGCGGTAATTCCGTGGACAGTGACATTGCGGCAGCGGTTGAAGAAAATAAGCCGCGGCCTTGCAATAACGCGCTCCTTGACATTAACCCACCAGTCGCTGTTCTGCGCGTTGCCGTCGACGGTGCCCCTGCCGACTATGGTGATATCCTCGGCATATTCGGCGCAAAGCAGCGCCTGATGCATAGGCAGGGCGTTGCCCTCGCAGGTGCCGAAATGCACCGCCTCGCCGGTATTTATATCGCAAAGCTCGCCGGGGATCACGGGGTAGCGCTCGGTGTCGGTTGACCCGAGTAAAACCGCATTGTCGGCAAGCTCGAGGGTCATATGGCTTTTGAGGTTAATGGGCGCAATGCTGTAAACCCCCTCGGGGAAATACAGTCTGCCGCCCTTCGGCAGGCAGTTAACGGCGGTCTGAACGCTTACCGTGTCGTCGTGAACGCCGTCGCCGACCGCGCCGAAATCCTTAACGCTTACAGCGGCGGTTTCGGCAGCCGTGGTGAATTTTACGGGGTCATTCCCCGAAACATTAAGGGTGTATTCCGTGGCGGGTTTAAGCGAAAACAGCGAAAATACGTTTGTTTTCGAGCGGAACAATTCCTTCCCGTCAAGGGAAACGGCGTATTCCGTTTCGCTGTAATACGGCGAGCTGTTCTCCAGCTCAAAGCAGGCGGAAACAGTGCCGACATATAATGTGTTTATCATAATTACTCCGAAAATAGCTTGTTATTTTTTGCCCGAGACCTTTTTTTCCGCGTCCTGCAATATCTTTCGGAAAACGTGCTTTATGCCGATAAACAGCATATCAAAGCCGACATAAAGCAGCCCGAAGAAAATGGGTTCAACGGTGATAACGGGCCCCGCGCCGCTGTCGGGCGAGCCGACAAGTATCGTATTTATAACGGTATAGGTCTGCACGATGCAGAAAAGGATAACTCCCGAATAAAGGATATTCGGGAAAATCGACCAGAACTTTCGGACGGTTATCATCATCCACTTGTCATATGCGCCCTTTGTAGGCTCAAAATAGTGCAGCATATTGTTGATGAGCAGATCCGTCACCAGTCCCAGACCGATAGCAAGCGCGACAAGCAGGTCTATCCCGACGATATAAATTCCGAGTCCCCAGAGGAAAAAGTAGCATATTGAGCCGCCGCACCAGAACTTTATCAGCACGATCTTCACCCATGAGGGAACGGCGAATTTCGGACCGGATTTGTATTTCCGTATTTCCTTTTCCGAAACCTCGGGGGCGTCCTTTGCGTTGACAAGCTTTTCTACCGCGTCGACTTCCAGCTTATAGTAATTTTCCGCTGCGGGCTTTTCGTTTTGTTTCTTTGCCATGTATATTCCTTGTTTACAGATAAATGTGTTTCGTGTTCGGGGTCAATTCTCAGACCGATACGGGCAAAAGAAAACACGTTTTTCTGGCAATTTCACGCATACAGCATAAATTTTGCCTCTCTGCGTAAAATCTATGCTCAAAAAAACGCGTGATCTCTGTATTGCAGGGTCAATCCTCGCCGGAGATATCGATAACATCCATATCCCCGTTGCCCTCGACCTCGATAGAGGTGTTGATCTTTTTGAGGAGCTTGCTGTAAAGCGGAAGCGCTGCCACAAGAACAACACAGACAGCAATGAGGATAATGTGCGTCAGTACCGTATTCTGAGCAACGGTTATGTAACCGTTTGTGGCGTCAAGCACGATGGGGTTTTCGGTTCGCGTCAGCGCCTCGTTTATTCTGGTATAATAAACCGCGTCGGTAAATATCAGAATACCCATCATCAGAAAAAATACCGCAAGCATTGGCTTGTTCGCTTTCTGACGCTTCGGGAACGCTCTTAAAATGCAGACAAACGCCAGTATCGAAAAGAGCATTCCCGCAAATTCACACTGTCCCATATTGGGAGTGTTTATCTTTGCGGTTGTATTCGATATCGCCGAAAGGTTGAGCGAATAAACGAGAAATGCAGCTGCGAGCGCGATAAGCGCTATGATCTGAGGATTGCGCTTTAACGACACTAAAAGCTTACGGAAGAACTCCTTTAGTTTCCGTCCTGTTCTGATGAAAAAGCCGTTTTTCGCCTCGCTGTTGGGGATAGCGGCCCCGTTGTTCTGTTTCATCTTCCGTTCTCCTTTGTTATTATCATCTGTTCGGGTCGGTCGTTCTGATAGCCTCGGTGGTTTCCTTGTTAAAGAAGTGCTTTCTGTTGAAGGATACCTCTACCTCGTCGCCCGCTTTATACTGGCACCAATCGCGGAATTTGCAGGTGATCTTATGGCTGCCGACAACGCCGTTGACGAGAGTTGTCATACCGAGATTTTCGTTCGTGAATACATTCACCCTGATGTGACCGCCTCTGACGATATTTTCGGGGCGGACGCCGAGAACGACAGTCCTGCCCTCGTATTCCTTCAGAGCTTCCTTTTCCTCGGGGTCAAGCTCCACGGAGAAATCGGGGTTAATCGCCTCGCCGTTCTTTATCTCGACGTCGAACATATTCATCGGCGGCAGACCGATAAACGTCGCGACGAACATATTAGCCGGAGAATCGTAAAGCTCAAGAGGAGTGCCTATCTGCTGAACGTGACCCATAGACATACAAACGATCCTGTCCGCAAGGGTGAGCGCCTCTGTCTGGTCGTGCGTGACATAGAGCATGGTTGCTTTCAGGCGCTTGTGCAGCAGGAGTATCTCGCGCCTTGTCGCGCCGCGGAGCTTTGCGTCAAGGTTGGAGAGCGGCTCGTCGAACAGGAATACCTTAGGCGTGCGGACGATCGCTCTGCCCATGGCAACTCTCTGACGCTGACCGCCCGAGAGCTGATCCGGCTTTTTGTTGAGCTGATCCGAAAGACCGAGTATCTTTGCCGCCGCAAGCACCTTCTGGTGTATCTCGTTCTTGTTCTCCTTGCGGAGCATAAGCGAAAACGCCATGTTTTCATAAATCGTCATATGACCGTAAAGGGCATAATCCTGGAAAACCATGGATATATCGCGATCCTTTGGCGGCATTTTCGTAACGTCCTTGCCGTCGATGATAAGGCTGCCGCTTGTTATATCCTCAAGACCCGCAACCATGCGCAGCGTAGTGGATTTACCGCAGCCCGAGGGTCCGACCAGCACGATAAACTCGCCGTCTTTTACGTCAAGGTTGAAATCATATACCGCCTGGACCTTGTTGTCGTATATCTTTTCGATGTGCTGTAATTTAAGGTCGCTCATTTTTCGTTATCCTCCGCTGATTTTTTTGCAAGCTCAGCCTGATAGCTTTCCAGCGTGTTGGTTTTAATTAGCGCGATAATTCCCGAAACGATGCAGAAGAACGCCGACAGTATCAGAAAAACGCATACCCACATAAACTGCTCGCCGCCCATTACAGGCTCTTCAACATCGCTTATGGTTATCACTGCGTTCGCCGCGCTCATGGGCAGCAGGAATATCCTCACGATCTGCCCCAGACCGAGAACCATAAGCACAAACGAATATTCTCTCTTATAGCTTTTCACTCCCTCGGAGGAGAGGAAAGCCGTGAGCATAAAAACAAGGTTATAAACGACCGAAAGCCCGATGGTCAGGGTGTAATAATACGAGCCGACGTCGGATTTATATATATTGACAAAGTAAAGCGCATTGAACACGATCGCAAGCAGTGCGAGGTTTGCGGAAAGCTTGTTCTTTGTATAGCGCAGACGGTCTTTTTTGATTTCGGCATTATTACTAAAAGTCATGCTTTAACATCCTTTCTGCTGCCAATAAGACGCTTTTCTTCCTTCATCACGATTATTTT
>JBJFHP010000132.1:0-2656 GCA_051893715.1 Oscillospiraceae bacterium | reverse complement strand
CCGGCGGCTTTGCCCCCGAACGAACACAGCGCCGCACGCGAACGCGCGCGGCGCGCTCCCCGGCGGCTTTGCTCCCGAACGAGCACAGCGCCGCACGCGAAAGCGCGCGGCGCGCTCCCCGGCGGCTTTGCCCCCGAACGAACACAGCGCCGCACGCGAAAGCGCGCGGCGCGCTCCCCGCCGTCTTTGTCCCCGAACGAGCACAGCGCCGCACGCGAACGCGCGCGGCGCGCTCCCCGCAGTCTTTGCCCCCGAACGAGCACAGCGCGCGGCGCGCTTCCCGGCAGCATTAACCCCACCCAAACAACACCCCCCGAACACAAAAGCGCCGGCGCATGAGAAGTGCACCGGCGCCGTTAAAAGGCGTTGAGATCCGTTGAAATCAGTATTCCGCGGGCACCTCGTCCGTTTCGTCCGCGTCTGTTTTTGAGGAGTCGCTGTCGTCGGGGCGCTTTTCGCCCTTGTACAGCAGCTTCATGAGAATAGGCGACGCTACCGACGAGCATATTATCAGCAGTATCACCGACGTAAAGTATGCGGGGTCAACCATTCCGACCGCAAGCCCCTTCTGCGAAACGATAAGCGCCACCTCGCCGCGCGTCATCATTCCGACGCCGACCTTGAGGGAGTCGCGGGTGTTGAATTTCCAGAGCTTGGCGACAAGCCCGCAGCCTATCACCTTGCCGATAAGCGCGACCGCAACGAACGCCAGCGAGAACCACAGCAGCTCAAGCGTGAAGCCGTCGAACTGCGTCTTGAGCCCGATACTCGCGAAGAACACCGGCCCGAAAAGCATATAGCTGCTGATATCCATTTTTCCCGCGATATATTCCGCGTCGCGCAGGTTGCACAGGATTATTCCCGCGACATAAGCGCCCGTTATATCCGCGATACCGAAGAATTTCTCGGCGCAGTAAGCCATGATAAAGCACAGCGCCAGCCCGAATATCGGTATTCTTCTCTGATGGAAGAATTTCTTGTCGAGAAATCTGAACAGGAAGTAAACCACAAAACCGACAACAACGCTGAACAGGATAAACAGCACGGTCTTTATAACAACGTCAAGCGGCTTTGCGTCGGCGTCCTTGAAGCCGATGACGAATGTCAGTACGATTATTCCGATAACATCGTCAATTATCGCCGAGCTCAATATGACCGTACCGACCCTGCCTTTAAGGTGACCGAGCTCCCGCAGCGTCTGCACCGTTATGCTGACCGAGGTTGCCGTCATAATTGTTCCGATGAACACGCCGCGGAAAAATTCCTCCGACCCGAACGGCGCAAATCCGAAGAACAGCGAGTACAGCAGCCACCCCGCAACAAGCGGCACAAATACGCCCGCACAGGCGATAGACAGCGCCACGGGCCCCGTTTTCACGAGCTCTTTAAGGTTGGTTTCAAGCCCCGCCGAGAACATCAGCAGAATAACGCCTATCTCCGCCAGCTGCACGATGAAATCCGACTGGTTGACAAGCCCGAGAACGCTCGGACCGATTATAAGCCCCGCCACGATCTGACCGACGACCTGTGGAGCTTTCAGCTTTTTTGCAAGAAGCCCGAACAGCTTTGCCGCAACAAGGATTATCGCAAGGTCCTTGAAGCATTCAAAATTTGACATAAAAAAACCGCTTTCTTTCCGTTTGCGGGCGACCCGCGAGAGGGCGTGAGCAGCAATTCCCGCAATTATTCACTTTATTATTATATTCCATTTCATTTGTTTATGCAATAATATAAATTCACAAAAAAACAGTAAACAGACGTTTATTTTTGGCGTTTTTGGGGAACAGCTATTGCAAAGCGGAGGTGAGGGCTTGTTCGGGATTTTTGATGATAAGCTTGGCGTGCGGATACTTTCCGCCGCGGCGGACGGGAGGGTTATACCCATCGGCGAGCTTGGCGACGGGGTGTATTCAAGGCGCGGCGCGGGCGACGGCTACGCGGTTATCCCGTCGTCGGGGATAATCCGCGCAAAGCGGGACATAATACTTTATTCCCCCGCCGACGGCGTTGTATCAATGATATCGGAGCAGGACGGGCTCTCGCTGCGCACGGGCGACGGGATAACGCTGTCTGTCGTTTTTCGCGGGGGGAATGTTTTTACGGAGCTTGGCGCAAGGCTTTCGGCGGGCGAGCCGTTCTGCCGGCTGCCGCGCGCGGGAACGCTAATAAACGGCGGCGTGCCGGTTCTGATATGCGACCCCGACAGGATAACCGAGCTTCACATAAAAAGCGGCAGGCGGCGCCACGGCAGCGCTGCGGCGTTCTACCGCGTTTCGGAATAAGTTAAAATGAAAGGAACAAAAGACTTGATATGAAATCATTCGAATACACCATAACCGACGAGGTCGGCATTCACGCAAGACCCGCGGGGCTTCTCGCGAAAAAGGCAAAGGAATTTTCGAGCGTTATAACCGTTGAGAAAGGCGGAAGATCCGTCAATGCGGAAAAGCTCATGATGCTCATGGGTCTGGGCGTAAAGTGCGGCGATACCGTTACCGTTACCGCCGAGGGCGCGGACGAGGAGGCTGCCGCCGCCGCTATGGAGCAGTTTTTCAGGGATAATCTTTAAGGCAAAGCGGCGCATTGTCAGCGCGCAAAAAAGGCGAACCCGCTCGATATACTCGGGCGGGTCGCAGTTTGTCGAAAAATGAATATT
>JBJFHP010000131.1:0-2659 GCA_051893715.1 Oscillospiraceae bacterium | reverse complement strand
TATTATATCACTTTTGTGCTTCCTAGTCTACTATCTTTGTGCGGTATTGCCTTAACATTTCTGCTGTGTTTTATGCCCGCAGCGAAGCTGTTGCCCGAGGTTATTCCGCAGCACAATGTTAATTGTTCACCATAAAAGCCTGTTTGAGAAATTACAAACCGCATTCAGTCTGCCGCATGATACCTCCCCGCAGGGCTTACAGCCTTGATTCCGCGGCTTTTTCCCGAAGCGGGAATACGCCGCGCTGCTCCTTTTCAAGCAATTTTGGGCTGTTCCCAATAATTATTTTTGTGAATTTCTTGACAGAATGGCTTATATGGTATATAATAATATTGTATATGGGGGAGTATTCCTCCAAATAACAAAATAAAGGAGATCAAGTTATGGGACTTACTTTGACAGAAAAGATAATCAAGGCGCATATCATTGACGGCGAAATGGTGAAAGGAACGGAGATCGGGCTTCGTATCGATCAGACCCTTACTCAGGACGCAACGGGTACAATGGCGTATCTTCAGTTTGAAGCAATGGGCGTTGACCGCGTTAAGACGGAGCGTTCCGTGGCTTACATAGACCACAACACACTCCAGAGCGGCTTTGAGAACGCCGACGACCACCGCTTCATCGGCTCTGTTGCAAAGAAGCACGGTATCTGGTTCTCCCGCCCCGGTAACGGCATTTGCCATCAGGTGCACCTCGAGCGCTTCGGCAAGCCCGGAAAGACCCTCATCGGCTCCGACAGCCACACCCCGACGGGCGGCGGTATCGGTATGCTGGCAATGGGCGCAGGCGGACTTGACGTTGCGGTAGCAATGGGCGGCGGCGCTTATTACATCACCATGCCCGAGGTAGTTAAGATAAATCTCACCGGAAAGCTCAACGACTGGGTGTCCGCAAAGGACGTTATCCTTGAGGTACTGCGCAGACTGTCCGTTAAGGGCGGCGTCGGCAAGGTAATGGAATACACCGGCGAGGGCGTAAAGAGCCTGTCCGTTCCCGAGCGCGCAACTATCACCAACATGGGCGCGGAGCTCGGCGCAACGACGTCGATATTCCCCTCCGATGAAACAACGCTTCAGTTCCTCAAGGCGCAGGGCAGGGAAGAGGACTATGTTCCGCTGTCCGCCGATCCCGACGCTGTTTATGACATGGAAGTGGACATTAACCTTTCCGAGCTCGTTCCGCTTGCAGCCTGCCCCCACAGCCCCGACAACGTAAAGTCTGTCGAGGAGATAGGCAAGATAAAGATAGATCAGGTATGTATCGGCTCCTGCACCAACTCCTCGCTTCAGGATATGCGCAAGGTAGCTCATATCTTAAAGGGCAAGACCGTTCACCCCGACGTGAGCCTGTCCATTGCCCCCGGCTCGAAGCAGGTGTTCAACCAGATCGCCGAGGACGGAACGCTGTCTGTACTTATCGCGGCGGGCGCAAGAATACTTGAGAGCGCCTGCGGTCCCTGCATTGGCATGGGTCAGTCGCCCAACAGCAAGGGCGTATCGCTCCGTACATTCAACAGAAACTTCCTCGGCAGAAGCGGCACAAAGGACGCCGAGATATACCTCGTTTCCCCCGAAACTGCGGCAGTATCCGCTCTCACGGGCGTATTCACCGACCCGAGAACGGCAGGCGCAATGCCCGAATATGTAATGCCCGAGAAGTTCATCATCAACGACAACATGGTAGTTCCTCCCGCGTCGCCCGAGGAAGCTCCCTCCGTTGAGATACTCCGCGGCCCGAACATCAAGCCGTTCCCCGTGAACAAGCCTCTCGCCGAGAATATCGAGAGCGGCGTTACGCTTAAAGTCGGCGACAACATCACAACCGACCACATCATGCCTGCGGGCGCGAAGATACTTCCGCTCCGCTCGAATATCCCCGCGATTTCCGAATACTGCTTCACGGTATGCGACGAAACATTCCCCAAGCGCGCAAAGGAAGCGGGAACATCTATCATCGTCGGCGGCACGAACTACGGTCAGGGCTCGTCGAGAGAGCACGCGGCGCTTGCTCCGCTTTACCTCGGGGTCAAGGCTATCATCTGCAAGAGCTTCGCGCGTATCCACAGACAGAACCTTATCAACAACGGCATTCTGCCGCTCGAGTTCGTCAACGAGGCTGACTACGACAAGATAGAGCAGGGCGACCGGCTTGTTATAGCAAATATCCGCGAAATCGTTGAAAACGGCGGAAAGATAATCGTTGAGGACAAGACCAAGGGCTTCTCGTTCGAGGTTAAGTGCGAGCTTTCCGAGCGCGGAAAGGGCATGATGCTTGCGGGCGGTCTGCTTAACTTTACAAAGGCAAACGGCTGATATCGCATTAACGAAAGGAACGCTGTATGAGCAGGACTGCGTGTGTATTTATGGCACTTTCCGCTTTTCTTGCGGGGGTCATCATCGGAAGCAGATTTCTGCCCTGCGGCGGCTCTGTCGGGTGCAATACCAATACAACTACGATAAATAACTACGGTGCTGTGAAGAAAGGAAAAGACAATGACTGAAAAAATACAGATGACAACTCCCCTTGTTGAAATGGACGGCGACGAGATGACCCGCATCATCTGGAAGATGATAAAGGATATCCTCATAACCCCCTATATTGACCTCAAGACCGACTACTACGACCTCGGTCTGGTGCACAGAAACGAAACCAACGA
>JBJFHP010000130.1:0-2670 GCA_051893715.1 Oscillospiraceae bacterium | reverse complement strand
AGCCGATACCGTTATTATTCATTCTTCGTTATTCATTATTCAATATTCATTTTTTTGTCGAAAAGACTTTTTCAACAAACCGGGAGCGGCTTCGGCTGCTCCCTTTTTTTGTAACTGCGGGACTTCCGTTTGTGAGAAATAACAATAAAACCGTATTTTTCTCCCCGCCGAATGTACAATAGTAAAAAATATATTAAAAACAGTTTAAATCTACTGTACAATTCGGAAAAAATCCTGTATAATATATTTGTTGAGGAAAAAGGGTGAATAATATCGGCAATAAAGAAACATTGCCGCAAAACGGGAGAATTTGTAAATGAATGTCTATGATGTTTTGAACCTGCTCGGCGGTATAGCCTTGTTCCTTTTCGGGATGCACACGCTGAGCGCCGCTCTCGAAAAGCTTGCGGGCAGCAAGCTGGAATCATGGCTTGAAAAGGCTACCTCAAGACCTATCAAGGGCGTTTTCCTCGGTGCGATAATCACCGCGGTCATTCAGTCCTCCGCGGCGACCACCGTTATGATAATCGGCTTCGTAAACTCGGGGCTGATGAAGCTCTCTCAGGCTATCGGCGTTATCATGGGCGCCAACATAGGCACCACCGCGACGAGCTGGCTTTTGAGCTTGCAGTCGATAAGCGGCTCGGAGGGCTTCAGCATACTTAACTTCTTCAAGCCCACGACCTTTACGCCCGTGCTGGCGGTTGTCGGCGTGTTCCTCATAATGTTCACGAAATCCGACAAGAAAAAGACCATAGGCGCGATACTTGCGGGCTTTGCGGTGCTGATGTTCGGCATGAACTGTATGTCGAGCGCAACGGCAGGGCTTGAGGAGAACGAAACGTTCTGCAATATCCTGATGATGTTCTCCAACCCCATTCTCGGCGTTATCGCGGGCGCGGTGCTTACCGCTGTTTTACAGTCCTCCTCCGCGTCGATAGGTATACTCCAGTCGCTTGCGGTGTCAACGGGAAAGGTAACATATTCCGTGGCGCTCCCGCTGCTTCTCGGGCAGAACATAGGCTCCTGCGTTACCGCGCTCATCTCCTCTGTCGGCGCGAACAAGCCCGCGAAGAGAGTTGCCTTTGTTCACCTTTATTTTAACGTGATAGGCACTGTGCTGTTCCTGTCGGTGTTCTACCTTATCAACGCGTTCATTGACCTGCCGTTTATGCAGGAGTCGCTGAACTCCGTCGGTATCGCGGTCATTCACACGGGCTTCAACGTGCTGTCGACGGCGCTGTTCCTGCCGTTCACAAAGCAGCTTGAAAAGCTCGCCTGCCTCACCGTCCGCGATGACCCGAACGACGAAAACAACGCTATGCCTATGCTGGACGAGCGTATCCTTAACACCCCCTCCGTCGCTATCGAGCAGTGCAAGAACGTTGCGTACAAGATGGCTGCGCTGACCAAAAAGACGCTGATGATGTCCATGGATATCATCACGGCATATGACCCCAAAAAGGCGCAGGAGGTAGTTGACAACGAAAACACGATAGACATTTACGAGGACAAGATAGGCTCGTTTATCCTGAAGATAAGCTCAAAGGATCTGTCGGTGAACGACAGCCAGCTCGTTTCCGATCTTCTCCACACAATAGGCGACCTGGAGCGAATATCCGACCACGCGGTGAACATTGTGGAATCCGCCGAGGAAATGCACAGCAAGAAGGTAATGTTCTCCGACGAGGCGCTGAGCGAGGTCAATGTGATGATAAAGGCGGTCAGCGAAATACTCGATATGTCCATAACCTCGTTTATCAACTCCGACGTTATGCTTGCAAAAGAGGTTGAGCCTCTCGAGGACGTTATCGACCAGCTCCGCAGTGAGCTGAAAGCGCGCCATATCCGCCGCCTGCGCGACGGAAAATGCACTATCGAGCTTGGTTTTATTTTACAGGATTTTCTTACCAACCTCGAGCGCGTTTCCGACCACTGCTCCAATATCGCTGTCTGCCTTATCCAGATAAAGGAAAACAGCATGGACACCCACGAATATATGAACGAGCTCAAAAAGCTTGACAAATCCGAATTTATGGACGAATTTAACGTTTATCAGGACAAATACAGGCTCCCGAAAATGGATTGACTTTATCGCGAAATGACTGTCCCGCTCTGTGCAATGCGGCATGAACGCACAGGGCGGGGCTTTTTGTTCACCAAAAAAACGTTTGACTTTTGGGGCGGGATATGGTATCATTAAAGCATATTCCGAAAGGGGGCGGAGAAATGGCGACGGATCTCAGAGTTGTTAAGACCAAGCGGGTGATACGCGGGGCGCTTGTCGAGCTGATGTCGGAAAAGGGGTTGTCGGAGATAACGGTGTCGGAGCTTTCGGCGCGGGCGATGATAAACCGAAAGACGTTTTATCGGCATTACCGCGAGATAGGCGACGTAGTTGCGGAGCTTGAAAACGAGATACTCGAGGGGTTTTCGGAGGTACTGCGCAAAAACAACGCAAGCGTGCTTGCCGTGGGGGACATTTTCCGCGACATAAGCGCGCTTATAGAACGCGACCGCGAATTTTATGTCAAGCTCATGAAGCTTAACCCCGACACATTCAGCAAGGGACGTATCAAGGCGATGCTGTGCCGCGCGCTGACCGTTTCGCTGAAAAACGACGGCGCCGTGACCGACGAGGCGACGCTCTCCGCCGTGTCGGAGTTCACC
>JBJFHP010000129.1:0-10821 GCA_051893715.1 Oscillospiraceae bacterium | reverse complement strand
CACACCACAATTATTCAATATTCAATATTCACTATTCATTATTCATTAAGATAAATCCTGTTTTCAGGGTTTATCGAAAGTCTGCGGCTGAAAGTTTATGCCATATGTTTGCACAGTTTTGTCGGAATAAAACCTCTTTTTTTGGTGAAAAACATCATAATCCTAACTTAATTTAGTTTCTCGGGAAAAAACGCTTGACTATCGGGCGCTTTTTGTAGTAAAATAATGAGGAATGGGACTGCGGGGATAAATGCCCCGCGGTAAGTATAGAGAAATTTTCAGATTGGAGAGATATCACAATGCAGAAGACAATAGGCGTCCTCACAAGCGGAGGCGACGCTCCCGGCATGAACGCGGCTGTCCGCGCGGTAACAAGAGCCGCTATCGGCAAGGGCTTTAAGGTCATCGGCATACGCCGCGGCTACAACGGCCTGCTCCACGGCGATATGATCGAAATGAACGCAAGAAGCGTTTCCGACATAATCCAGCGCGGCGGCACGGAAATATTCACCGCCCGCTGCAAGGAGTTCAAGGAGTGGGAATACGTCCTCAAGGCTAAGGACGTCTGCCTTGAGCATAATATGGCGGGAATAGTTGTTATCGGCGGCGACGGCTCGTTCCGCGGCGCGGCTGACCTTTCCAAGGCGGGTATACCCTGCGTAGGTCTGCCCGGAACCATCGACAACGATATCCAGTGCTCCGAATACACCATAGGCTACGACACCGCAATGAACACCGTTATGGAAATGGTTGACAAGCTCCGCGACACCAGCCACTCCCACGAGCGCTGCGCAGTCGTTGAGGTAATGGGCAGAAACGCGGGTCACATCGCGCTCAACACCGGTATCGCCTGCGGCGCGACATTTATCCTCGTTCCCGAGGTGCCCGTTGATATCGAGGCAATGATTGCAAAGATAAAGCGCGACAGAGCCAACGGCAAGGAGCAGTTCATCATCATCGTTGCAGAGGGCGTCGGCGGCACGGAAGAGCTCGCAAAGCGCATTCAGGCAGAAACGGGCATTGAGTCCAGAGCTACTATCCTCGGTCACGTTCAGAGAGGCGGCAGCCCCACGGTGCGCGACAGAGTTGTTGCTTCCGAAATGGGCTACTATGCCGTTGAGCTTCTCGAAAAGGGCATCGGAAACCGCGTTGTCGGCATGAAGGACGGCAAGGTTTACGACGTTGATATCCAGGAAGCACTTTCCATGAAGAAGCCGTTCAACGAGCGCCTTTACAGGATCGCAAACGAAATAAGCTTCTGAAAAGAAAACAATTGACCCCAAAACGGCGGAAAACCGCCGCGTAACAGAGTAGGGAAACGCGCGTTAAGTGCCGCCCGGACGGAGAGTTGCCGGGAGGACGAAAAGCAGGTCAGCGACGATCTGCTTGCGGTGCGCTTCCCGCATCTCGCTGTACATGAATTGAATATTGAGCCACCACCTCTATTCTTTTTGTATATAGCGAAGTTAGTTATTTCAAGGAGGAATAAAGCTGATGGCTTTTTTTACTAACTTCAAGCGCTCCGCAGAGGAGCTTAAAAGCGTTAAGTGCATTGTAACAATAGGTATGCTGCTCGCAGTGGCGGTGGTTCTGGACGGCTTCGGGTCGATAAGGATAGGCGACGCGATAAAGATAAACTTCGTGTTCCTGCCGCTTTCCATGATAGGCATTCTGTTCGGCCCCGTGTGCGGCGGGCTTGCGGGTATGCTCGTTGATGTTATCGGCTATATTGTCAACCCCATAGGTACATTCATTCCGTGGCTTATGCTGATATCGGGGCTGGAGGGGCTTATCTACGGCATGGTGCTGTACAACATTAAGCCCGAAAAGAACTGGCAGACCCTTATCCGCATAGTTATCGCAAGATTTATCGTATGCGCCGTCTGCAACCTCACGCTCAACACGCTCGCGCTTTACAGCATAGGCTACATCACGGGCGAGAGCTTCGGCGTTCTTCTTTCCGCAAGAATAGTTACAAACCTCATAACCTTCGGCATAGGCTCCGCAATGATGGCGGCGCTGTGCATTCCGCTGAAGCTTGCGTACAACCGTATCTTCCGCAAGCAGGATAACGCAAAAAATCCTCTGTAACAGAAAGGACAAATAAATGAATAAGCTCGGTTTTATCGGCGTAGGAAACATGGGCCGCGCCATTCTGAGCGGCATAAACGGCAAGCTCGGCAACACCGCCGTTTTCGCCTTTGACGCCGCCCCCGAAAAGCTTGACAACATCGCGTCCCTCGGCGCGACAGCCGCGGACAGCATACGCGAAATAGCCGAAAAGTGCAATTATATCCTCCTCGCGGTAAAGCCGCAGCAGCTGGACGGCGTGCTTTCGGAAATAAAAGCGGCTGGAAACAGCTCCGCAGTCATCATCTCCATCTGCGCGGGAATTTCCGCCGAATATATCCGCGAGCGGACTTTCCCCGAGGCAAAGGTCGTCCCCGTTATGCCGAATACGCCCATGATGCTGGGCGCGGGCGCTTCCGCAATGAGCCGCGACGATAAGGTAAGCAACGAGGAGTTCGCTTTCGCGAGGAAAATAATCGGCTCGTGCGGTATCACCGAGGTTGTCCCCATGGCCAAGATGAAGGAGGTCATCGCCGTAAACGGCAGCTCCCCCGCGTTCATCTACCTCTACGCAAAGGGCTTTATCGACTACGCCGACAGCGTGGGAATAGATAAGGACGCCGCGCTGCGACTGTTCGCGCAGACGCTCATCGGCTCGGCAAGAATGATGACCGAAAGCGGAATGACGGTAGACGAGCTGATAAAGCAGGTGTCCTCCCCCGGAGGAACGACCCTCGCGGGGCTTGACAAGCTGTACGAGGGCAGACTGACCGACGTCGCGCAGGAGGCGTGCAGGGCCTGCACAAAGCGCGCATATGAGCTTGGCGAAAAGAAATAATTTATAAGGAGAATTTTACCATGGTAGTAATAGAAATGGAAAACGGCAAGGAAATAAAGCTCGAGCTTTACCCCGAAAGCGCGCCGATAACCGTCGCGAATTTCCTCAAGCTTGTCGGAGAGGGCTTCTATGACGGGCTTATCTTCCACCGCGTTATCAGCGGATTCATGATACAGGGCGGCGACCCCGAGGGCACAGGCATGGGCGGCGCAAAGGAGAAGATAAAGGGCGAGTTCCGCGCGAACGGCGTAAAGAACGACATCAGGCACGTCCGCGGCGTTATTTCAATGGCGCGCGCAATGGATATGAACTCCGCTTCCAGCCAGTTCTTCATAATGCACCGGGACGCGTCCTATCTTGACGGAAAGTACGCGGCTTTCGGAAAGGTAGTCGAGGGCATGGACGCAGTGGACGAAATAGCCTCCGCTCCCACCGACCGCAACGACAGACCGCTTAACGATATCCGCATGAAGAGAGTGTATATCGCGGATTGAGCGCATAATAATACGGGGGGACTTCGGTTCCCCTTTCAGCTTGTTGTAAAAGTCTTTTTGTAATAAATGAATATTGAAAAATGAATAAAGAAGAATGAATAACGGTGGTATCGGCTTCGCCGATTGTTTTGAAAAATATGATTTTAATAAGTGCCCGCAGGGCACACCAAAATTATTCATTATTCACTATTCTCTATTCATTATTCATTAAGATAAAACCTTTCAGGGTTTATCGAGTCTGGGGGGACTTCGGTTCCCCTTTTTCTGTGTTATTAGCTATTTTCGACAAAAATTTTATACGTTTTGTACGGATAGTGTTGATTTTTTTAATTTTATTTGTCAATAACGCATTGCCGCTATTGACAAAAACGGCTTTTTATAGTATCATTAAATAATAGGGGAATTATGCCCCGAATTAAAAAAAGCCGCGTCCGTTAAACAGACAGCCGCGCGACAGTTTTATTATAAGAGGTCTGAAAATGCGTTTTGGCAGCGTTAAGTTTTTTAAAGTGCTGATTAAAACGGTACTTGCTATTGCGTTTTTTGTCCCGCTCATTCTCTGCGTAATATTCGGCGTTGTTTTGTACAACACGAACAGCGAGCTTGAAAGGGTGCGCGGCGAAAACGAAAGGCTCACCTTCGCCGCAGAAATACTCACCAAGGAACGCACTCCCGACGTCGAAAGCTTCTACGGTCTGTATTCCTCAAGCGGTCATTCCGACGAGGAGCTTATCGAATATATAAATTCAAAGCACGGCGGCGACCTGTCCGTTATCGCCCCGACCGACAATACGCCGGGAATAACGGGAATAACGGGAGAAACGGGCGAAGCGGCGCAGACGGGTAACCCCGCCGATACTTCGGAAACAACGGCGGAAACTGCCGCCGAGCCGACTGCGGAAACCTCGGAAACAGCGGAGTCGACCCCCGAAAGTATATATGCCGCGCTTTATCCCGATATGACGGTCACCCCGCCCGAGGAATATGTCCGCGAGGAGGGAACGGTTTATCTCACCTTCGACGACGGTCCCTCCGACCACACCTACTCCATTCTCGCTTATCTGAAGCAGTATAACGTCAAGGCGACCTTCTTCGTTGTCCCCCGCCGCACCGAATACTGCTACGAAACGCTCCGCGCGATAGCCGCCGACGGTCACACCATAGGCGTGCACAGCGCGTCGCATGAATACGAGAAGATTTACGCATCCGTTGAGGCGTACCTCGACGACTTCCACGAGGCGTGGGAGATGATATACGAGGCTACGGGAATAAGGGCGGAGCTTTTCCGCTTCCCCGGCGGGAGCAAGAACGACTTCAACGAGGCGACCCGCGACGCTATCGCCGAGGAAATGACCCGCAGGGGCTTCCGCTTCTTCGACTGGAACGTTGACAGCAACGACGCGGGCGGCGCGAACTGGACGCAGATGTATAACTCTGTCCCCGAGGATATTTCGGGGAATTACCGCTCCGTCGTGCTTATGCACGATTCCGCAACGACAAAGAATACCGTGTGGGTGCTTGAGGATATACTGAAGCTGCTCATCTCGGAGGGATATAAGCTCGACAGTATCAACAACGACACTCAGCCGGTCCAGTTTATAGGACCGTTCGCATAAGGACAGGTGCAAAAGAAAGGAATTAACCATGGGTATCAAGGATAACTTTTCACAGGCGGTAAAAGAACTGTGGAAGAAGGACGGTCAGGAGGGCGCGAACGACGCTCCCGCAGCCGCGCAGCCGTCCGAGCTTGACCGCTATTTACAGCAATCGCAGAGCACACAGGACAGCACTGTCGGCAGCACAGCCGCAGCGCCCGTACAGCCCGTACAGCCCGTACAGCCCGTACAGCCCTCGCAGCCCGCACAGGCAGCCGCTCCCGCAGAACAGCAGGCGGTTCAGCAGGCGCAGCCCGTGCAGCAGGGTCAGCCGTTTCAGCAGGGTCAGCCGTTTCAGCAGGGTCAGCCCGCACAGGCGGCTTCTCCCATGCAGGGCGAACAGAACGCGCAGGGCGTGCCGCTCGAAACGCCGTATTACCGCGCGCCGCAGCAGAACACTGCTCCGAGGAACGATGTGCCGCAGAATAATTCCTTTTCTCAGAACGGCTACAATAATTACGGCGATATAAGCAATAATAACGGATATAACGGCAGCGGTTACAACGGCGGCTTCGGCGGCGGCTTTGTTCCCCCGTCGGACAACGGCAGACAGCCCGGCGAAACCGACGAGGTGACCGTTATCTCAAAGAACACGATAATCGACGGAAACGTCCGTTCGCTCGCCAATATGCAGATAGACGGCAGCATTAAGGGTAACGTCGAAACAACGCGCAACATAGACATGACCGGCAAAATAATAGGCGACGTCACCTGCAACAACGCGGGCATGAACTCCGCCGCAATGCAGGGCAACATCAACCTTAAAGGCCGTATGCGTATGGACAGGGATACCATACTTATCGGCGACCTCACCTCGCAGTACGCCGACATCAACGGCAGGATCCGCGGCAAGCTCGAAATAGCGGGCAAGGCGGAGCTCAAGCGCGATGCTATTGTGTTCGGCGACATCAGCGCTTCCACCCTCGCCGTTACGGACGGGGCGATAATTCAGGGCTACGTCAACACGACCTTCCTCTCCAAGGAGGACAGCCGCAACGTATTCCCCGACGCTATCTCTCTTGACAGCAAGGAAACCTCAAATCAGTAATGTCCCATGAAAGGCACAGATAATGAGCACAAACAAATCAAGCAATAACAGCTCCAAAACAACACTTATCGCCACAATAATCGTCGCCGTCGCCGCAATAGCCCTCGCGATAGTCGCGGTGATGACGCTGAACAAAGGCAGCGGAAACACAAGCAGCGCCCCCACCTCTTCCGCTGACCCCGCGTTCAAGCCCACCGACGAGCTTGTCGAGGAGTGCCAGTACGCGGCGCATGACCTTGTTAAAAACAATTACGAGATAGTCCGCCTGTTCGTGACAGAGGGGCTGCCCCATTACGACGAGCCCTACGGCAACCTCCCCGACGACGGCATTTATACCGTAAACTCCACCGATTACTCCTCCCTCGCGGAGATAGAGGAGCTTGTGCAATCGACTTTCGTTAACTCCGAAGCGGAAAGGATACTCACCAACATCGACGGAAACGGCATGGCGGTCTACAAGAACCGTCAGATTTACGTCGACGTCCCCGAGGATACCGCCGAAACAGCGACAGCCGACACCTCCGAAGCAGCCTCCCGCCCGCATTACACCACCGAAACGGTGCTCGGCATAAACGCTAATTTCAAGCCCGACACGGCTTATAACAAGGATTGGTCGTCCTGCAGCATTGCGGTGCTCCCCGTGAGCGAAACGGAATGCCAACTCACCGTATACCTCGGCGGGCTGGACGAAACCGCAGAAAGCTCCGACCCCGACCCCGATACCGTGCTCGAAACCCAGATGGTAAAGATAAACGGCGAATGGAAGCTCTCGGTTTTCGTATACTAAATATACTAAAATGAAGAAGAAGGAAAACCTCGTTTCCGTTTACGCGAGAGTAAGTCAGCTCGTTTTTGTGATTATAACGCCGCTGTTGCTCTTTCTCGGCGGGGGTTACTACGTTACGCAGCATTTTGACCTGCCCGACTGGGTTATGGGGATATGCGTTGCGCTGGCGATAATATTTATGACAGGCGGCGCTGTTTCCTATCTCGCGCAGCTCATTAAATTCTACGGAAAAAACGACGAGCGCGCGCCGAAGTCTTTCAGCTCCCCCCGCGACAACGACTACTACGACGACAGCAGAAAACGCTGAACAGGTGTTGATATGGCAAGGAAAAACGAACCCGTTTACGAGGAAATGCGCTCTCTCGCGCCGTATTTCTTCACCGCCTGCGGAATATATTTCGCGGTCATGCTCGTGCTGTTTTTCGCCACGGGATTTAACTACCCGCTGCTTATCGGCGCGGTCTACGGCTGCGTGCTTTGCGCGCTGAACTTCCTTATTCTGGGAAAGACCGCACAGAAAGCCGTAAAACGCAGCCCGAAATCTGCGCAGAATTACATGAATACCATGTACTGCCTGCGTTACCTCGGATTGTTTATAATGCTAACCCTCGGCGCGCTTGCGCCGTTTATAAGCCTTATTGCGTCGGTGATACCCCTGTTTTTCCCGAAAATACTGATCACAATAAGAGCGTTCAAAGAAAAGAAGGAGGACTGATATTATGCCGACAGCATTGCTGCTTGCCTCGGAAAGCGGCGGTATAACCGTAAACGGACCGCTCGTCGTCGCAAGCTTCGAATTATTTGGCATAACATGGAATCTGACCGAAAGCATTATCGTTCAGTGGCTGGTAATACTGATACTCCTTGCGGTAGTGCTTATCCTGACGCATAACATGAAGGTCATTCCCGAAACGCGGCGTCAGGCGGCTGCGGAATGGATAGTTGAGTTTTTCAGAGGGACCGTCGATATGTCGATGGGTACAAAGTACAAGGTTTATCAGCCGTACATCGCCGCTCTCTTCTGCTTCTCGCTTATCTCCAGCCTTATGAGCCTGCTCGGGCTTCGCTCGCCTACGGCGGATATCTCGGTCACGGGCGCGTGGGCGCTTATAACCTTCGTCATGATTCAGTACAACCGCGCTAAGACAGGCAAGGCAAAGGGCTATTTCAAGAGCTTTATCGAGCCTATGCCGTTTATGCTGCCGTTCAATATCATCGGCGAGGTCGCGAACCCCGTTTCGCTCGCGCTGCGTCACTTCGGCAACCTCGTCGCGGGCATGGTAATCGGCTCGCTGATATACTTTGCGCTCGGCAATTTCGCGATACTTGTCCCCGCAATAGCGTCGCTTTATTTCGACATATTCTCCGCAGTTATGCAGGCTTACATCTTCATAATGCTGAGTATGTCCTATATCTCCAGCGCCGAATGCGGCGACTGAGCCAATTTGACCCCATTTGAGCCAATTTGACCCCACTTGACCACGTTTATTCCCCGAAAGGGAGCAATATAACAGCATATCAAATATTTCATGGAGGATAATATCATGGATGAAATGAAAATTCTGGCAAACGCCATCGTTCTCGGCGCTTCCGCTTTAGGCGCAGGCACCGCAATGATCGCAGGTCTTGGCCCCGGTATCGGTGAAGGCTTCTGCGGCGGCAAGGCAGTCGAGGCTATCGGCAGACAGCCCGAGGCAAGCGGCGCTATCACAAGAACAATGATCATCGGCGACGCGCTCGCCGAAACAACAGGTCTGTACGCGCTGGTTATCGCGCTGCTGCTCCTGTATGCTAACCCCATTATCGGCAAGCTTACCGAGCTCATCGGCGGCGTAAGCGGCGTATAATGAGATAAGCATATTTGGGAGGAGCTGAGCATCAGATGCTGAATTTAATCAGTGAAGCCGCGTCAGGGCAGGCTACGCTCTCGCTGGTTTCGATAGACCCCGGCACAATAGTATTTACGCTGATAAACACGCTCATAATCTTCCTCATTTTCAGAATATTCCTGTTTAAGCCCGTCTGCAAGATACTTGACAAGCGCAAGGAGCTTGCGGCGGCGGAGATATCCGAAGCGCAGAAGGCTAAGGAGTCCGCAGAAAAGACCGAGCAGGAATACCTCGCAAAGCTCGCCGACGCAAAGAGCGAGGCCGCCGAGATAGTCAAGGCGGCAACCCTCCGCGCACAGGCACGCGAGGACGAGATAATCTCCGAGGCGAACGCAAAGGCGGCTGAAATACGCGCAAAGGCTGAGGAGAACATCGAGCGTGACAAGCAGCGCGCCGTCAACGAGATCAAGGACGAGATCTCCGCAATGGTAATAATGGCGGCAAGCAAGGTCGTTGAAAAGGAAATTTCGCAGCAGGAAAACGAGGAGCTTATCTCCGGCTTCCTCGCTGAAGTTGGCTCGGCAAAGTAAGCCCGACGGAAAGGAACTTTTATGAACGACAAGGCTGAAAAGGTTTATGCAGAGGCGTTTTTCGAGCTTTGCACGGAGCAGTGCCCCGACAAGGCGGAGGATATCCTTTCGGAGCTTGACGCGCTGAACGGGATATTTTCGGAAAACCCCGCATTCATAAAGATCATGTCCGCGCCGACTGTCCCCATAGAGGAGAAAACGGTGCTCGCAAAAGAGATCGTCACCGCCGGAGGAGTATCCGGGCTTACCGGAAACCTGCTCTGTGTGCTTGCGGAGCGCGGCAGAATGAACTGCTTTTGCGGCATAGTCAAGAACTTCCGCGCTATGTACAACGAGCACTTCGGCATTGCCGAGATCACCGTTACCACAAGATACCCCCTCACCGACAAGCTGCGCGCGGATATCGCCGCAAAAATGGGCGAGGTCACGGGGAAGAAAATTTCCATAAAGGAAAAAATTGACCCCTCGGTCATCGGCGGTATCATCATAGATCACGGCTCGGCGCGTTATGACGGCAGCGTCAGAACAAGACTCAACGCGCTGAAGGATACCCTCTCGGAGATAGTATCCTGAAAATAAGTAAAGAAAGGGATGTAGTTAATGGATTTACGCCCCGATGAAATAACGGGTCTTATCAAAGACCGGATCAAGAACTACAACGCGAAGATCCAACTCGGCGACGTCGGAACAGTCGTTACCGTCGGCGACGGCATCGTCCGCATACACGGGCTAGAAAAGTGTATGCTTAACGAGCTGCTCGAATTTGAGAACGGCATTCAGTGCATGGCGCTCAACCTCGAGCAGGATTTCGTGGGTGCAGTTATGCTTGGTTCGGACGAGGACATTAAAGAGGGCGACAGCGTAAAGCGCACGGGTAAAATAGTTTCCGTGCCCGTCGGAGAAGAGCTTCTCGGACGCGTCGTAAACTCGCTCGGTCAGCCCATAGACGGCAAGGGTGCTATCCTCGCGAAGGAGACCCGACCCATCGAAAAGATCGCCTCGGGTATCATCACGAGAGAGCCCGTTACCGTTCCTCTCCAGACAGGCATCAAGGCTATCGACTCCATGATACCGATAGGAAGAGGTCAGCGTGAGCTTATCATCGGCGACCGCCAGACAGGCAAGACCGCTATCGCAGTCGACACAATAATCAACCAGAAGGGCAAGGACGTTATCTGTATCTACGTTGCTATCGGTCAGAAAAATTCCACCGTTGCAAACGTAGTGGATACCCTTACAAAGAACGGCGCAATGGAATATACCATCGTTGTATCCTCCACCGCCTCCGAGCTTGCCCCGCTCCAGTATATCGCGCCCTACTCGGGCTGCACCATGGGTGAATACTTCATGGAAAAGGGAAAGGACGCCCTCATCGTTTACGACGACCTCTCAAAGCACGCCGTCGCTTACAGAGCGCTCTCCCTGCTGCTCAAGCGCCCGCCGGGACGTGAGGCTTACCCCGGCGACGTATTCTACCTCCATTCAAGACTTCTCGAGCGCGCGGCGCGTC
>JBJFHP010000128.1:0-10853 GCA_051893715.1 Oscillospiraceae bacterium | reverse complement strand
CGAAGGTGGTGTGCTTGATGTGGCCGTCGATGCCGATACGGTCGCAGTTGCCCTTAGCGATAACGCTTTCGTCCTCCATGTTGATGAGCTGATACTTGAGCGAAGAGCTGCCTGCGTTGATGACCAGAATTTTCATGTTCCTTTTTTTCCTTTCTTTATTTACGGACAATAGCCGGGTTTATAATATACCACATTTATTTTATAACTTTTTCACAGAAAAATCAAGTCTTTTTATCAAAAATTATTGATTTATTGCCGAAATGGGTGTAAAATATAATTCGGGAACAATTCACACCACAGACTAAGGGAGCATGAGCCATGAAAACTGCGGCAGTCATCTGCGAATACAACCCATTCCACAACGGACACAGATATCAGCTCGAACAGACCCGCGCGGCGGGCGCAACGCATATCGTTGCGGTCATGAGCGGGAATTTCACACAGCGCGGCGACGTCGCCGTGTTCGACAAATATACCCGCGCCCGCACCGCGCTGGAAAACGGCGTCGACCTCGTGCTTGAGCTGCCGACGAAATACAGCCTTTCCTCCGCGGAGGGCTTCGCGGCGGGAGCCGTGGGGATAATAACCGCGCTCGGCTGCGTCGATATGCTGTCCTTCGGGAGCGAAAGCGGCGATATCGCCGCGCTGAAGGAAGCCTCCGCCGCGAGCGAATACGCCGTCCATACCGACCTTTTCTTCTCGCTCATGCGGGGCGGGAAAAGCTACCCCGCCGCCCTTGCCGAGGCGGTTAAGGAATACTACACCGATGACGTTTACGAAACGCTCAGCACCCCCAACAACACGCTCGCCGTTGAATATCTGAACGCCCTCGACAACTGCGGCAGCCGTATCGAGCCGTTCACCGTGGCGCGGCAGGGCGCGGAGCACGACAGCGCGGACGAAAACGGCGCTTTTGCCTCGGCTTCCCTCATACGGAAGAAAATACTCGCCGGAGAGGACTGGTCGGCGTTTTCCCCCGCGGAGAACGCGCCCTGCGCGGACGTGAAGCGGCTGGAGCGCGCCATTCTCGCAAGGCTGCGCGAAATGAGCAGGGACGATTTCCTGCGGTTGTACGACGGCGCGAACGGGCTTGCGGAGCGGCTGTGGAAGGCGGTTCGGAAAGCCTGCACGCTTGACGAGCTGTTTATCCTCACAAAAACAAAGCGCTACACCCTCGCAAGGATACGCCGCGCGGTGATGTGCGGCTTCCTCGGGCTTTATAAGGAACAGCTCACCGTCCCCAACGCGTATATCCGCATTCTCGGCATGAACGCGCGCGGGCGGGAGATACTCGCCGCGGCGGACTGCTCCCTGCCTGTTGACACCTCGCTCAAAAAGCTCGCCGCTTCCAGCCGCGAGGCGCACCGTCAGGCGGCATTCGAGGAACGCTGCGGCGACCTGTATTCGCTTGCGTTCGAAAAGCCGCGCCCCTGCGGCTGCGAATTGACCGCGAAGCCTGTCATTATCTGAAAATTATCAACATAAATTTATATCGGGAGCGCGGCGCGCCGCATGACCGACATATCGAAAGGCATTTTATGAGTTTATACACAGACCTCAGAGCGCAGGGAAAAACCTTTATCTATCACGGGTATCGGTTCGGCGCGGACTTTATCGAATACGAGTTCAGCATTGACGACGAATATTATTTTCGCCCAAAATGGGAATTTGACGCCGCGCTCACCGAGGGCAGCTATGACCGTGCCCTCGCGGAACGGGCGGCGTTCTCGCTCGGCATGGCGGAGCTCGTTTCTTACTGGAAATGTATGTGCTGCCCAAGGGTCGAGGTGCGCTGCGGCGGGCTTGACGAATGGGAGCTAAGCTGGTGGAAGAAGCTCTATTTCAACGGGCTGGGCGAGTTTTTCTACCGCAACAGCATTACCCCCGACTTCAACGATTTCATGACGATAACCGCGCCGCTGCCCGAAAAGCTGACCGCGCGCGACGACGTGCTGTGCGGCGTTCTCGTCCCTATCGGCGGCGGGAAGGACAGCGTGGTGTCCGTAGAATTGCTCAAAAAGGCGGGCGAGGATATTTCCCCCTACATCATAAATCCGCGCGGCGCAACGCTCGGCTGTGCGGCTGCGGCGGGACTTGACCCCGAAAGCATCATCGGCGTAAGGCGCACGATAGACCCCCTGCTGCTAAAGCTGAACAGCGAGGGCTATCTCAACGGGCACACTCCGTTTTCGGCTGTCGTCGCGTTTTCGGCGGAGCTTTTCGCCTGCCTTAAAGGACTGCGCTATATCGCGCTTTCAAATGAGAGCAGCGCCAACGAAGCGTATGTCGACGGCACGACGATAAACCACCAATACAGCAAATCCACCGAGTTCGAGCGGGATTTCCGCGAATACTGCGCCCACAGCTTCGGCAGCGGCGCGCCCGAATATTTCAGCCTGCTGCGCCCGTGGAGCGAATGGCAGATAGCACGGGAATTTGTGAAATATCCGCAGTATTTCGGCGTTTTTCAGAGCTGCAACCTCGGCTCGAAAACCGATACATGGTGCGGAAAATGCGCAAAGTGCCTGTATGTGTATATCCTGCTCGCGGCGTTCCTTGACGACAATGTGCTGACCGAAATATTCGGCTGCAATATGCTCGAAAAGGAGGAGCTTGCGCCCATGCTTGACGGACTTATGCTTGACGGCACGGATAAGCCGTTCGAGTGCGTCGGGACAAAGGAGGAGGTGCGCCTTTCGCTGAAAATGGCGTGCGACAGGCGCAGGAACGCGCTCCCGCCGCTGCTGAAGCGGTTCTGCGACAAATTCCCCGACTACAGGGCGGAGGATCTCGGCGGCTATTTCGACAGGAATAATTTCGTTCCCGAAAAATTCCTGCCGCTTATCGGAGGCAAGGCATGAACATCGAAAAACTGATACCCTTTTTTGAGGGGAAACGCTGCGTTATTCTCGGTTTCGGGCGCGAGGGCAGGATTTGGCTCGACATTCTACGCAGTCTGAATGTCTGCGCGGAAATTGCCGTCGCGGACATGAACCCGCTGGATATCGAGGGCGTGACCCTGATAAGCGGCAGCGGCTACCTCGAAAAATGCGCGGAATACGACCTGATATTGCAGTCGCCCGGCGTTATCATCAAGGATAAGCTGGACGCGGCGGCAAAGGCGAAAATACTCACCCAGACGGAGCTTCTCCTGCGGCTGAAGCCCTGCCGTATAATAGGAGTTACGGGCACCAAGGGAAAATCCACCACCTCCTCCCTTATTCACCACTTTCTCACCGCCTGCGGCATGAAGTCAATGCTTATCGGCAACATCGGCGTGCCGCCGCTCGAAAGGCTGGAGGAAATGGACGGGAACACCGTCGCCGTGTGCGAGATGAGCTGTCACCAGCTTGAATTTGTGCGGCATTCCCCCGACATCGCCGTCCTGCTGAACATCTACCCCGAGCACCTCGACCACTACGTCGACTTCAACGCTTACGCGAACGCCAAGCGGAATATATGCCGCTTTCAGGCGGCGGGCGATACCGTGATAGCGAATGCGGAGCTTCTTCCGATTGAGCACGGCGGCAGGCTTATCACAGCGGGCTTTAACATTCCCGCCGATATATGGACGGACGGGCGTGGAATAAAGCTTTTCGGAGAGGATATCCCCGAGGAAAAAATCAACACCCGCCTGCTCGGGAAGCACAACCGCTACAACATTGCGATAGCTCTTGCGGCGGCGGTAAGCGCGGGCGCGGATATTGAAGCCTGTCTTAACGCGCTGACCGATTTTAAGGGGCTTGAGCACCGGCTTGAGCACGTCGCGGACATAGACGGCGTGGAGTACATCAACGACAGTATATGCACCATTCCCGAAGCGGCTGTCGCGGCGGTCAATGCGTTCGACGGCACCGACTGCATTATCCTCGGCGGAATGGACAGGGGTATCTCCTACCGCCTGCTCGGCGATTTCCTCAACACGGGCGAGGTCGCGAACGTTATCCTACTCCCCGACAGCGGACGGCGTATCGGGAAGCTGATAACCAACCCCGCCGTCAACGTTATCCATGCGGAGGATATGGAACAGGCTGTGCGGGCGGCTCACGGCTGCGCGAAAAAGCGCGTTCTGCTCTCGCCCGCCTCGGCAAGCTACGGATTTTACAAGAACTTCGAGGAGCGCGGCAGGCATTTCAAGCAGCTTGTGAATGAATTAAAATAATAACAGGGCGGGCTGCGATAATACAGCCCGCCCTCGGGTATATTCAAACAGCCGCTTAATGCCCCGGGCTGTTCGCGGACGCGCCGCGGCGCTGCACAGCGCGCCACCGTCGGCACGGCTGTGTATCTTACCCTGCTGCATTTTATGCGGCTTTTTTGTTTTGGTGATGAATTTTTGGGGTCAGCAGCCGACCGAAACCGCCGCGAGCAGGCATATCTCGCGTATGACATAATTCGGCAGCGCCCACAGCCCCGTCCGCGCGGAACGGTGCGAAACGCTCAAGCCCTCGCGCTCGGCATAAATATGCGCGCGGTATTGGTGGAAATCGCTCGTGACGACCGTGATATTGCTTTCAATGCCAAGCCCGCGCAGTACCTCCGCGGAATATCGGAAATTCTCCGCTGTCGATACGGCTTTGTCCTCCGTTATTATCCTCTCCTCCGATATTCCTCTGTCTATAAGATACCGCCGCATTGCCTCCGCCTCGGAAAGCTGCTCGTCACTGCCCTTTCCCCCCGAAACAACGCAGACCGCCTGCGGCTCGGCGTTAAGTATATCCAGCGCGGCGTCCAGCCTTTCAGTCAGCATTCGGCTCGGCGTTTCCCCGACTACCCTGCACCCGAGTACAAGCACGCAGTCGGTGCGTTCGGCGGGGTCAACGGCGTTGTCGGCATAATGCGCCATATTGACCCCAAAAAACACAGACAAGCCCGCAAGGAACAGCACAAGCGCCGCCAAGGCAGTCAATGCGGCTTTCCCGGGGAATTGCCCCCAAAACCGCTTTATAGCCGCGCCGAGCCTTTTTCTGAACAACGCCGCGCAGAACAGCCCGCCGAACAAAAGCGTCCCCACGATATTCCCGATATTTGTCAGCGCGAGGTTTACCCACACAAGGCACACCGCGCACAGTACCTCTGCCGCCGTCCACGCGATGGCGGTCATTTTCTTCGCCATTTTCTCACCCCTAAGGAAAATCCCCCGTTTTTACGCGGGGGATCAATTTTAACTGTTCATTCCGAGCTCGATAGCCTTCATGTTGGACTCGACAAGCTGCTTTTTCGAGGACGGGATTATTTTCTCGAGCGCCTTTCGGATAAGCTCCGCAGAAGCAATTCCCGTTTCCTTGATAAGCCTGCCGACGAGGATAATGTTCGCCATTCCGCGAAGCCCGTTTTCGTCCGCCATTTCCGTTGCGGGGACATACACGCAGTTGATGTCCTTTCTGTCGGATCTGCCCTCAACCAGCGAGCTGTCCACGATAGCGAGCCCGTCGGGTGCGACTGCGTTGATGAACTTGTCGTAGGACGGGTTGTTCATCACTATGAGGATATTCGGCTCGGTGACGAGCGGGGAGCCTATCGGCTTGTCGCTTATGCAGACGGAGCAGTTTGCCGTGCCGCCGCGCATTTCGGGACCGTAGCTCGGGAGCCACGAAACCTCGCGCCCGCCGAGAAGCCCGAAGTATGCCAGCAGCTTGCCCGCGAAAAGTATTCCCTGACCGCCGAAGCCGGCAAGGATTATTTCCCTGTTTTCCTTGTTTTCCCTGTTTTCCCTTTTATCGTTATTCATCTGACTGCGCCCTCCTTATATACACCGAGGGGATAATACGGTATCATGTTTTCCTTGAGCCAATCCAGCGCCTCCACGGGGGATTTTCCCCAGTTGGTCGGGCAGGTCGAAAGCACCTCGATAAGCGAGAAGCCCTGCTTGTTCTTCTGAAACTCGAAGCCCTTGCGGATAGCCGCCTTTGCCTTGCGGATATTCGCGGGGTCGGTCACCGTAACGCGCTCCGCAAGCGCAACGCCGCTTATCTGCGACAGTATCTCGCATACCTTTACGGGAAAGCCCTCGACGTTGGTGTTTCTGCCGTAGGGCGTGGTCTGCGTTACCTGACCGGGGAGAGTGGTGGGCGCCATCTGTCCGCCCGTCATGCCGTAGGTCGTGTTGTTGATGAATATTACGGTAATATTCTCGCCGCGCGTTGCCGCGTGAATGGTTTCAGCCGTGCCAATCGCCGCGAGGTCGCCGTCGCCCTGATAGGTGAACACGAACTTATCGGGGTTGGCTCTCTTTACGCCCGTCGCAACGGCGGGAGCGCGGCCGTGCGCCGCTTCTATCATATCGCAGTTAAAGTAATCATATGCCATTACGGAACAGCCGACGGGGCAAATGCCTATCGTATCGCCCTCGATGCCCATTTCATCTATTACCTCTGCAACAAGGCGGTGAACTATGCCGTGGGTGCAGCCGGGGCAGTAATGGAACGGAACGTCCGTAAGCGCATGAGGTTTTGTAAAATCAGGCATGGTTATTCTCCTTTCAGCTCCTCATCAAGCGTAACGATCTGTGCGAGTATTTCCGAGGGCTTGGGAATAACGCCGCCTGTCCTTCCGAAGAAGGAAACGGGCAGCCTGCATTCTATCGCAAGCTTAACATCGTCAACCATCTGACCCATGGACATCTCCGTTACCAGAACGCGCTTTGCGTTCGCGCAGGCAGCCTTTATCTGCTTTTCGGGGAACGGCCAGAGTGTTATCGGGCGGACAAGTCCCGCCTTGATCCCGCGGCTGCGCGCGGCGTCAACGGCAGAGCGTGCCAAACGCGCGGTCGAGCCGTATGCCGCGACTACTATATCCGCGTCGTCGGTGAGATATGTTTCCGCCTCGGGGCATTCCGCCTTGACCTGCTCATAGCGCTTGAAGCGCTCGATATTGTGTTGTTCAAGCTCCTCCGCCTGTAAATAAAGGGAATTTACGATATTGTGCGGGCGCTTGTTTCCGTGGCCGCAGGTCGCCCAGGGCTTGCCCGAAGCGTCGGACATCTTTATCTCGCCGTCGGCGAAAGTAACAGGCTCCATCATCTGACCGAGAAGTCCGTCCGCAAGTATCAGCGCGGGCATTCTGAACCTGTCAGCCATATCGAACGCCTTTGTCACATAGTCCGCCATTTCCTGAACGGTGGACGGCGCGTAGACAAGCACCTGAAAATCGCCGTGGCCGAGCGCGCGCGTTGCCTGCCAGTAGTCGGACTGGCTCGGCTGAATGCCGCCCAGCCCGGGGCCGCCGCGCATAACGTTTATGATAACGCAGGGCAGGTCGGAGCCCGCTATGTAGCTCACGCCCTCGCTCTTTAGGGATATTCCCGGGGAAGAGGAGGAGGTCATGCAGCGTATTCCCGAGCTTGCGCAGCCGTAAACCATGTTTATCGCCGCGACCTCGCTCTCCGCCTGAAGAAACACTCCGCCCACCTTAGGCATTCTTTTCGCCATGTAAGCCGAAATTTCCGTCTGCGGGGTTATCGGGTAGCCGAAAAAGCACTTGCAGCCCGCTCTTATTGCAGCCTCGGCAAGCGCCTCGTTGCCCTTCATAAGATTTCTTTCCATCAGTCAACGCCTCCGTTCTTTACCGTGATAGCACAGTCGGGACACATTACTGCGCACAGCGCGCAGCCTATGCAGGCGTCGTTGTCGATGCAGACGGCGGTGTAGTATCCTTTCTTGTTCAGCTTGTCGTGCTGTATGCTGACTATTTTTTTCGGACAAGCCGTTGCGCAGAGTCCGCAGCCCTTGCAGGCGTCGAAATCCACCTTCATTTTTGCCATTGCTTTTCTCCATTCTGCCGCACTGCTAAAACTGTTTTATATATCATCCCACTCCCGCAGCGGCTTCTCGGGTAAACTAAATAACGGCGGACGATCCGCCGGAAACGAACATTGGTGCGGCGCTTGCGGGAGTTACCCTCTGCGCCGGTATATCCGCGCCCATGGGCGCGGCGCGTCATTCCTCCCAGAAAGGGCGGATATAGACCTTTACGGGGAACACCCCCTCGACGCCGAGAGAGCCCTCCGCCGCCGTGAATAACAGCGGCACGCCTGCCGCCGCCGCGCATTCCTCCGCGAACGGCACAGACTCAAGCACATCGCGCGCAGTCGTTTCCGCGCCGAGATTTGAGCAGTTGACGATACCGGTGGCTTTCAGCCCGGAAACGCGCTCGATATCGTGCAGCAGCTCAAGATTTTCAGCGGGAGTGCGCGTTAAAAAGCGGTATTTGTTCACGACATACAGCATATCGCAGCCGTGGGTGCGCAGCGTTTCGGAATACTGCCCCAGCGCCACAGCGCCCGCGTCGTCGCCGCCGACGTCGATAATCACCCTGTCATGCCTGTCCAGCAGCGCGCCGATATCAAACGTCAGCGCGGGGATATCGAGGTTGGTGTTGGCGTATTTCGGGGCGGCGAGTTCCACGCCCGCGCTCCCGAAAAGCTCACCGAAGTCCGCCGTGCGGAAATAAGGGTTAACGATGTCGAGGTCGACAATGCACACGCTTTCCCCCGCCGCCGCAAAATGCAGCGCAAGGTTGACCGCGATATTCGTTTTTCCCGAGCCGTAATGTCCTGTAACGGCAACCGCTTTTTTAAAGTGCATTTTTTCTCCGATCAATAATAATAAGAATAATCGTTCAGACTGCCCGCAATGCTTGCGCCAAGGCAGCCCGTGCACGCAACAATGCCAATGAAGAAAAGAAGCTCAATGCCGAGAACGATAGCCATGATGATAAGATTTGCGCGGCAGTAGTTCTTCTTGGGCTGCGGCGTATCGCCGAAAGCAAATACAAACAGCAGGACAAGGCTGACGATAGGAATGCAGCTTGTGAGCAGAATTGTCCCTACCCACTGACCGACAGTCATGGTTTCTGTCTTTTCTGCGGGAGAATTGTTGTTCATGGGGTAGTTCGGCATCTGCGCGTAATTGCCCGATGTGTTGTATGTATTCTGCTGAGAATAGGGGGCGGGCTGGGGGTTAACGGGCGTGCTCTGCTGAGCATAGGGCATAGCAGGGTCAACAGGCTGCGAATAGGGCTGGCTAGCGGGCTTGCTGAGGTCAACAGCGCTGTCCATGGGCTCGCCGCACTTGGGGCAGAATTTTCCGTCGCCGGTCACAAGGGACCCGCATTTGCTGCAAAATCTTTCCATATAATACCTCTCTGTCATGAATTATTTCCTGCACAGTATTCCCGTGCATAAGTAACTTTATACAATTACATCATATCACATTATGTGTGATTTGTCAATATAAACAAAAAAATAAGTAGAAAAAAGTCCCTTACCGTAAACCAGAATACCGCACGGTCATTTTGTCAGCCACTGGCTCATTCCCGCGCCCCATACCTCGTTCGGGCGTTCGCGAAAGCCGAACTGCTTGTAGAACGGCTCCTTTCCCGACGCCGACATGAGGTAAAGGACTATCGTTTCGCCCTCCTCAAGGGTGGAACGCATGAAATCCATCGTCCTGCGGAGCATTTCCGTACCTATTCCGCGGTGCTGATATTCGGGAATGACCATCACATCGGTGATGAAATTCGCATAGCTCCCGTCGGACAGCACCCGTATCATACCGACCGCCCTGCCGTTGTCGCGCACGCAGGTTATGTGGAACGCGTTATTGAGCGCGTTCGCAGCGATCCTGTCCGAAAGAAGCATGAAATTCACCTGCCGCCGCATTTCCTTGTATTCCTCAAGAGTCGGTGCTTCGTCAATATATTCAAGCGCCATTTTTTACCTTTCCTCCAAACAAAAAGCCGCCCGCGGAAACGGACGGCAAAATCCTTTATTCGCTGTCGTTTTTGTCAGCGCTATTTTCTTCCTTGCTCTCGTCAAGCGTTATCTCTTGCTTTATCTCGGGCGCAGTCTGTTCTCCGGCTGTTACCGTAACATTGCCGTCGGTGTCAATTTCTCCCGTCATGAGGCGGTAGAAATCCGCGCCGTCGATCTTCTCATGCTTCATGAGGAACTGTGCGCAGCGCTCAAGCAGGTCGCCGTGCTGGGTCAGGATATCCTTTGCGCGCTCGTAGCCCGTTTCGATTATCTCGCGGATCTCCGCGTCGATCTCGCTCGCAACGTTTTCGGAATAATTCCGTCCCTGCGAATAATCCCTGCCGAGGAACACCTCGGTATTCTCGCTGCCGTAAAGTATCGGACCGAGCTTCTCGGAAAATCCGTAGCGCGTTACCATGTTTCTCGCAACCGAGGTCGCGCGCTCGATATCGTTGGAAGCGCCCGTCGAAATGTCGTCAAGTATAAGCTTTTCCGCAACGCGTCCGCCGAGGAGAACGACTATCTCCTCCTCCATATAGGTCTTGCTTACAAAGCTCCTGTCCTTTTCGGGGACGTGCATTGTGAAGCCGCCCGCCATTCCGCGCGGGATAATGGACACCTGGTGCACCTTATCCTGCGACGGGCAGAAGTATGTCGTGATGGCGTGACCTGCCTCGTGATAAGCGGTGAGCTTCTTTTCGTCGTGGGTAATGACCCTCGACTTCTTCTCGGGACCCGCAACCACCTTGATGGTAGCCTCCTCGATATCCGCCTTTGTTACCGCCTTGCGGTTAGCGCGCGCCGCAAGCAGCGCCGCCTCGTTTACGAGGTTCTCGAGATCCGCACCGGTAAAGCCCGCAGTTGTCGCGGCGATAGTGTGGAGATCGACATCGGGGCCGATGTTCTTGTTTCTTGTGTGAACCTTGAGTATTTCCTCTCTGCCCTTGATGTCGGGGTAATTAACGACGATCTGCCTGTCGAAGCGTCCCGGACGGAGCAGCGCGGGGTCAAGGATATCGCGGCGGTTGGTCGCAGCCATGACGATTATATTTTCGTTTTCGGCAAAGCCGTCCATCTCAACGAGGAGCTGATTCAGCGT
>JBJFHP010000127.1:0-2688 GCA_051893715.1 Oscillospiraceae bacterium | reverse complement strand
CGTTCCTACCTGCAAGCAGGCGGGAGTTATCGGCGCAATGGGCGGAGTTATCGGCAGCCTGCAGGCTATGGAGGCGGTGAAGTACATCACCGGTGTGGGGGAGCTTCTCACCGGGCAGCTTCTCACCTTTGACGCAACAACTATGAACTTCCACAAGATAAAGCTGCCGAAAGCGGACGGCAAATGCGCGGTCTGCGGCGAAAATCCGACTATCACGGAGCTTATCGATTACGAGCAGGCGGAATGCAAGGGGATATGAAATGATAAAGCTGACAAAGGACGACTACGCAAGGATAGTTGAACACGCGAGAGCGCAGCTCCCGAATGAAGCCTGCGGGCTTATCGCGGGGGAGATAAGCGGCTCCGATAAACTGATAAAAAAGGTGTATTTCCTCACGAACACCGACCACTCCAACGAGCATTTCTCCCTTGACCCGAAGGAGCAGCTTGCGGCGATAAAGGATATGCGGGCGAACGGGCTTGTGCCGCTGGGCAACTGGCATTCCCACCCCGAAAGCCCCTCGCGCCCCTCCGAGGAGGACAAGCGGCTCGCCTACGACAAAACGGCGAGCTACCTTATCCTGTCGCTTATGGACGGCGATAACCCTGTGCTGAACTCATTTCATATCGAGGGCATTAACGCCGAAAGGGAAGAGCTTGAGCTTACGGATTGATTTGGAGTGAAAATGAGAGATATACTGATAATCGGCAGCGGGCCGGCTGGACTGTCCGCTGCCATTTATGCTAAGCGGGCGAACCTTGACGTAATTATCGCCGAAAAGGAATATATGGGCACGGGGCAGATAGCGGAAAGCTCCCGTGTGGACAACTATATCGGGCTTGTCGGAAAGAGCGGCTTTGAGCTTGGCGAGCTGTTCCGCGCCGACGCGGAGAATGCGGGCGCGGAGTTCCTTGAAGCGGAGATAACGGGTCTTTTCCGCAGGGAAAACTATTGGGTCGCGGCTGTTTCGGGCGGCGGCGAGATCGAAGCGCGGGCGGTCATTTACGCCGCAGGCGCTTCACACCGCAGGCTTAATGTCCCCGGGGAGGAACGGTTTATCGGCAGCGGCGTGTCGTTCTGCGCGCTGTGCGACGGCTCGTTTTACCGCGGGAAGAATGTCGCGGTCATAGGCGGCGGCGATACGGCGGTCGACGACGCGCTTTACCTTGCGGATATCGCGGAAAAGGTGTATCTCATTCACCGCAGAAGCGCGTTCAGAGCCGCCGAGGGGAGCGTTCGCCGAGCGCAAAGCAAGCCGAATATAGAGATGATCCTTTCGGCTAATGTCAACGAGATATCCGGCGGCAGCCATGTGGAGAAGATATTACTCGACAATGGACAGGTCATTGAAGTGGACGGAGTTTTCACGGCGATAGGCATGACCCCGCAGACCGCTGTTCTGAAAGGCATTGCCGACACAGACGAGCAGGGCTATGTCGTAGCTGACGAAACGGGAGTTACCTCCGCGCCCGGGCTTTTCGCAGCAGGCGACGTCCGCACAAAGAAGCTGCGGCAGGTGATAACGGCGGCTTCCGACGGGGCGAATGCGGCGGTGTCGGCGGCAGAATACCTCAGAATGCAGCCTTAAGTAATATTCCGAAAAAAGGAGAAAGCGCAAAATGACCCACAGACTTGAAACCGACGTAAACCGACTGGTGGACAATATCATCGCGGATTACGACAAAAAAAGGGATATCGACATCGTTGAAACATTTATGCCGCCGAATAAGGACGCTGTTGTCAAGATGATATATCAGATACGCAGCATAATTTTCCCGGGGTATTTCAAGAACGGAAGCTACCGCATTTATACGGTGCGGAACAATCTGTCCATGCTTCTTGAGGACGTACTGTATAACCTCAGCAAGCAGATATCCATTGTGCTGAAATATCTCCCCGAGCATTCCGAGAAAACAGAGGACGAGCTGCTGTCCGCTGCGGAGCAGATATCGCTGCAATTCCTTGACCGACTGACGGCGGTGCGGGAGCTTATTCAGACGGATCTGCAGGCGGCGTTCGACGGCGACCCTGCCGCATTCAACAAGGACGAGATAATCTTTTCATATCCCGGGCTTTTTGCAATAATGGTTAACCGTATCGCACACGAGCTGTACCTTCTCGGAGTTCCGCTGATACCCCGAATGATGACGGAATACGCCCACACTCAAACGGGAATTGATATTCACCCCGGCGCGGTGCTGGGTAAGTATTTCTTCATCGACCACGGCACGGGAATAGTTATCGGCGAAACCTCTGTCATCGGCAATAACGTGAAAATATATCAGGGCGTGACTATCGGCGCGCTGTCCACCCGCGGCGGTCAGAAGCTCGCCGGAAAGAAGCGCCACCCGACAATTGAGGATAATGTCACTATATATGCGGGAGCGTCCATTCTCGGCGGTGAAACGGTCATAGGTCATGATTCGGTAATCGGCGGCAATGCGTTCATCACCACGTCTATTCCAAGCAACACAAGGGTCAGCATAAAGAATCAGGAGCTGGAATACAAGACAGGGCGCAACGAACCGCGGAGCACCTCCGAGGTGGTACAGAGCGACGAGTGGTATTATGTTATTTAAGGCAATACCGCACAATTAACGGCTACGCCTTTGCCCGGCCCGCCTGCGTCGTAGTTGCACAATCTGCCGGTTTGGTGCAAAATGTTTGTTACATCTTCAAGTGAAAAG
>JBJFHP010000126.1:0-48294 GCA_051893715.1 Oscillospiraceae bacterium | reverse complement strand
TCGGATCCAACGCTCGAAATTTTCTTGCCCACCACTAACATTAAGAAGAGGGCTGAGGCGCAGTATATCGAGATAAGGGAATACAAGCACGATATACGCAATCTTATCGCCTCTGTCAAAGCGCTTTCCGCGGCTGACGGCGCAGACGGCGAATGCACCGTGCTGCTTGATGAAATGGAGGAAAGGGCGGAGAAAATGTCTATCCCCGTGTACTGCGCCGACCCACTGGTCAATTCCGTGCTGTGGCAGAAAAGTGCGGCTGCCGAAAAGAAGAACGTTCAATTTTCCGTAATAATGGATATGTCGGAAAAGCTTGGCATGGAAAGGATAGATACCTGCTCGCTGCTTGTGAATGTCCTTGACAACGCGATAGACGAGGCGGCAAAGTACGACGGCGGCAAGGTAACGCTGACGATTTCGCGCAGGATAGGGCTGCTGTTTATCGAGGCGGCTAACACCACAAAAATGGTAATTTCCCCCGATAAGAAAACTCCGCTGACCGAAAAAAGCGGCGACCACGGTCACGGAAACGATATCATCAAAAGGATAGTCGGCAAGTACAACGGCAATTATGTTCTTACCGCCGACGGAGAGATCGCCCGTGCTATGATATCGCTTTCGGACGGTTGATTTTTCGGGGAGAGTTCTCGCCTGTGCAGGAGCGGGTGAGTAACGGTTTTTTGGTAATAAATTGCTCCGTGACGGAACAGGCTGGTAATGTTTTTCGGGTGGAAAAGTTGAATATTCGGGAATATACCGCGCCCTTGCATTAACGGGGGCGCAATAATTTTGTGTTGAGTTAGGTTCTGTATTCCTGCTCTGGTATTATCAAATAATACCGAATTGGCTATTGAAATGTGTCCAAAATAATATATAATTAAACACAGGCAGATAAAACCACAAATAACCGAAAAGGAGACACACCCATGTCAGACAGACTTGAACTCAACAAAAACCTTGCACAGATGCTCAAGGGCGGCGTTATAATGGACGTCACCACCCCCGAGCAGGCTAAGATAGCCGAGGCGGCGGGCGCCTGCGCAGTTATGGCGCTGGAGCGCATTCCCGCCGATATCCGCGCTGCGGGCGGCGTTTCGAGAATGAGCGACCCCAAGATGATAAAGGGCATTCAGAACGCCGTTTCTATCCCCGTTATGGCAAAGTGCCGTATCGGACATTTTGCCGAGGCGCAGATACTTCAGGCGATAGAGATCGACTACATCGACGAGAGCGAGGTGCTTTCTCCCGCCGACGACAAGTACCACATTGACAAGCGCGAGTTCGACGTTCCGTTCGTGTGCGGAGCAAAGGATCTCGGCGAGGCGCTGCGCCGTATCAGCGAGGGCGCTTCCATGATCAGAACAAAGGGCGAGCCCGGCACGGGTGACGTCGTTCAGGCGGTGCGCCACATGAGAATGATGCAGAGCGAGATTCGCCGTATCGGTTCCATGGCGGAGGACGAGCTTTACGAGACCGCAAAGCAGCTTGCAGTTCCGTTCGAGCTTGTTAAGTTCGTTCACGACAACAAAAAGCTTCCCGTTGTTAATTTCGCGGCGGGCGGCGTTGCGACCCCCGCTGACGCTGCGCTTATGATGCAGCTCGGCGCAGAGGGCGTGTTCGTCGGCTCGGGAATATTCAAGTCGGGTAACCCCGAAAAGCGCGCTGCGGCTATTGTCAAGGCGGTCACTAACTTCACCGACGCAAAGCTGCTTGCGGAGCTTTCGGAGGACCTCGGCGAGGCAATGGTCGGAATAAACGAGCAGGAGATAGCGCTGCTCATGGCGGAGCGTGGCAAGTGATGCGGATAGGTGTTCTCGCACTTCAGGGTGCATTCATCGAGCATGAAAGAATGCTCGCCGAGCTTGGCGCGGAGAGCTTTGAGATACGTCAGCTGCGCGATATCGGGCGATCTATGGACGGGCTTATCATTCCCGGCGGCGAAAGCACGGTTCAGGGCAAGCTCCTTAGGGAGCTCGGGCTGTTTGAGCCGATACGGGATATGATATTGTCGGGTATGCCGGTGTTCGGTACCTGCGCGGGGCTTATTCTCCTCGCGAAAAGGATAGACGGCGGCGAGCCGCCTCATCTCGCGGTAATGGACATCACCGCCAAGCGCAACGCCTACGGCAGGCAGCTCGGCAGCTTCTCGGCGAACGCCGATTTCAAAGGGATAGGCAATGTCCCCATGACGTTCATCAGAGCGCCGTATATAAGCGCCTCCGACGGCGCGGAGATACTCGCCGAGGTGGACGGAAAGGCGGTCGCGGCGCGGCAGGGGAATATGCTTGTGACGGCGTTCCACCCCGAGCTCACACAGGATCTTTCGGTGCACAAATATTTCATTGAAATGGCTTCGCAATACGCGTTGAAGCTTGCGCAATGATATGACAACGGCTGTGTTACCAAACGGTGCGCAGCCGTTTCTTGATTTCATTTTAAAAAGTATTATCCCCGCCTTATTCGGACGGGGATAACACTTTTATGACAGAAAACGTATCATTTCCGGAGGTTATCAAGGATTATCCCGACAGCTTCTCTGACTATATCGGGCGAGCAGGCGAGGTTAAGGCGGATATGCGTGTCGCCTGTTTCGTCGGGGTAAAACCATTCGCCGTAGTCGACCGCAAGTCTGCATTTTTCCTGAACAAATTCATGCAGTTTTTCATGCGGGACATATGCGCCCATGTCTATCCAGCAGAGGTATGTCCCCTCCAGCTCCGTCACGGTTATTGCAGGGGCGTTTTCCGCGAATGTCTTAACTATGTAGTCAAAATTCGCGCGGATATTCTTTAACACCGAGTTGAGCCATGGCTCGCCGTGGGTGAGCGCCGCCTCGGACATGGCGTAGCCGAATTTGTTGCCCTTGTAGACGCAGTTTTTCTTGGTGAAATCGTCGAATTTACCGCGCAGCTCGTCGTCGGGAATTATTGCGAACGAATTCTGGCAGGACGCAAGGTTGAACGTCTTGCTCGCGGACATCAGCGTTATCAGGCGCGGGTAATCGGTGACGGTCGCGGTGGGGTGATGAGTTCTGCTTCCCGTTACGAGGTCGTGATGTATCTCATCGCTTACAACGAGGACGTTGTATTTGCGGCATATTTCAATAAGTCGGGAAAGCTCGTCGGTCGTCCAGACGCGGCTCGAGGGATTGTGCGGCGAGCAGAGGAAGAACAGCTTGACATTGTTGTCCCTTATCTTATTCTCGAAATCGTCGAAATCAATGGAATACGCGCCGTTATTGCAGACAAGCTCGCTGCAAATGAGCTTTCTGCCGTTGTTCCTTACGGAATTTATGAAAGGGAAGTAGGACGGCGTGAGGATAATGCAGCTGTCATCGGGCTGCGTGTAAATATTGACGCACCAGAATAATCCCGCGACAATGCCCGGCATAAAGCGGATATGCTCCTTTTTGGGGGTAAAGCCGTGGCGCCTTGTTTCCCAGTCGATAAAGCTTTTGTAATAGGAATCGGGGACCTCGCAGTAGCCGAAAACGCCGTGGTCGGCGAGCCTGTGAACGGTTTCTCTTACCGCTTTGGGAACGCGTATATCCATATCCGCGACCCACATCGGCAGCAGCCCGTCCTCGCCAAATTCCGCCTTGAGCCCGTCCCATTTCATGCAGCTTGTGCCAATGCGTTCCCTGTCCGAAAATTCAAGTTCTTCAAACTCCATTGTGATTACCTCTGAAAATTATTTCCCGTTCCCTTTATTTATCGGAATAATTTGTATTTATCAGAATAATTTGTTGTACGCCTCGAGCACTTTATAGAATGTCCGAATCTCGTCCATCGACACGCTCTGCATGAGCGCCTCCAGCGTTTCCGCTTCGTCGGCTGCGTCATACTTTATGTGTGCGCGGCACAGCTCGTAGCCTTTGGGGGTTATGGTCATTACGCTTATCTTTCCGTTGTCGCGGTGCTTTGTTCTTACCAGCATACCGCGTTTTTCCAGCTTGGTTATTATCTGCGACACCGCCGCCTTTGTTCTCTTTGTCTGTGCGGCAAGCGCGGTGACTGTTATCCCGGGGTCGTCGTATATGGCGGCAAGGGTGTGCATTTCGACCATGTTTATCATTTCGCCCGTTCCGTAGTCCTTGGGCTTCGAGGCGTAGCCGTCCATCAGGTCAAGGAACGTGTACAGTATCTTCGCCTTTTCGCTCCATTCGCGCTTTTCTTCTTCCGTCGGCACTGTAGGCATGAGCCGTTACTCCTTTCTTTTGTATATGAATGAAATGTATGCTTGCAGCCTTCATTATGCAAGCGGAAAATATGACATAGTTTAGCTGCTGAACATAGTATATCACAATGCTCGTGAAATTGCAAGGGGTTTTTAAAACTTTTTGAAAACGGCTTTATTATGCGGAATATATAGGTGGTATATGTTTTTTTATCTGTCATGTGCAATTTTACCATAATCGTTGCTGAAAAAACGGGTTAGGTGCTTAACAATTTGTGCAAAACGGCGAAAATGCAAGATTTGATTATCGATATTGCAAAAATCGGTTGACATTGTGACGTAAAAGAGATATAATCAACTCAAGCAAAGGGGCTTTCGGGACGGTGAGAACATCACCGCCGCAGGTTATCCTTTGCATTTTTGTTAAGGAAATGCAATTATTTCGGAATTATTTCCGAAAAGTCCTTGACAAAATAAAAATGTGTGATATAATGGATAACATATTAAACACATTGAATTAGTATGTATTATTCCTGAGAAGGAAAGGAAGGAACACCAAAATGAAACTTCGTCTTGCTGTTGATACGGGCGGAACATTCACGGATATCGTTCTTATGGACGAGGAAACGGGCACCGTATGGACGGACAAGGTACCGTCCACCCCCGACAACCCCGCAAGAGCCTGCGTCACAGGCACGCGCAGGATACTCGAGAAAGCGGGCGCTTCGCCCGAGGAGCTGACGCTGTATCTCCACGGAACGACGGTAGCCACGAACGCGCTGCTTGAATATAAGGGCTCGCCGACCGCGCTTATCACCACAAAGGGATTTTCGGATATCCCCGACATCGCGCGCCAGACAAGACCAAAGCTTTACGATTTCCGCGCGAGAAAGCCGAAGCCGCTTATCGACAGGGATATGCGCTACGAGCTGGACGAGCGCGTGCTGTATGACGGGAGCGTTCTGAAAACCCCCGACATGGCGGATATTGAGAAGATAGTCCTTGATATAAAGAAAAGGGGAATTGAATCCGTGGCGGTCTGCCTGCTGCATTCCTACGCGAACCCCGTGAACGAGAACCTTATCGAGGACGCGTTCAACAGGCTTTATCCCGAGTGCTTCGTTACATATTCCGCGAAGGTCCTTCCCGAATACAGAGAATACGAAAGAATGAGCACCGTCAGTGTGAACGCTTATGTAATGCCGAATGTCGGCAGGTATGTTGTAAAGCTTCAGGACGCGCTGAAGGAGTCGGGCGTCAATTCCGAGCTTTATGTAATGCAGTCGAACGGCGGCGTTATTTCCGCGCAGATGGCTATGGAGCAGTCCGCGAGGACAATTACCTCGGGTCCTGCGGGCGGCGTTCAGGCGGGGTTAAGGGTTTCCCGCATGACCGGCATAAAGAACCTCATCACGCTTGACATGGGCGGAACGAGCACCGACGTCAGCCTTATCGAGAACGGTAACGCGCAGTACACCACCGAAACCGAGATAGAGGGTCACCCGATAAAGCTCCCGATGATAAATATAACAACGCTCGGCGCGGGCGGCGGCTCTATCGCATGGATAGACAACGGCGGCGCGCTGAGGGTAGGTCCCGAGAGCGCGGGTGCGGTGCCCGGTCCCGCTTGTTATATGAGGGGCGGCACAAGACCCACCGTAACCGACGCGAACATCGTTCTCGGAAAGCTTAACCCCGAAAGGATACTCGGCGGCGAGATGGAGGTTTCCCGCGAGCTTGCGGTCAAGGCAATAAAGGAGCACATCGCCGACCCGCTCGGAATTTCCGTTGAGGAAGCGGCGCAGGGTATTTTAAGGATAGTTAACGCCAACATGATACGCGGTATCAGAATTGTTTCCGTTCAGCAGGGCTACGACCCGAGAGAGTTCGCGCTGGTAACGTTCGGCGGAGCGGCTTCGCTGCACGCCTGCGACCTTGCCGACGAAATGGGAATGAAAACCACCGTCATACCGAACCACGCGGGCATACTTTCCGCGATGGGAATGCTCACCGCGAACGTCCGTCACGACTATGTAAGAACGCAGGTAACGCGCGACACCATGCTTGACCCCAAAAAGGCGGAAGCGCTTTTCGGCGAAATGGAAGCGCGCGGCAGGGAAGAGCTTTCCGCCGAGAGTTTTACTCCCGACAGAATGAAATTCACACGAACCGCCGACCTCAGATATGCGGGTCAGGCTTACGAGCTTTCCGTTACGATAGAGGGCGGAAAGGCGTTCGACGAGGACGCGAAAAACGAGGCTGTCGCGGCGTTCCATACGATGCACGAGCGGCAGTACGGCTACAGGTGCGAGAACGAGCACGTTGAGTTCGTAAACTTCCGCGTCATCGCGCAGGGGCTTCTTCCCGCAGTCACCGCGACGGACGCGGTAGCATGGGGCACGGGCGAGAAGGATCTCGGCACAAGAAAGGTGTATATCGACGGCGAATGGATCGACACCGCGATAATCAACCGCCTCGGATTAAGGGCAGGGGAAACCGTTGAGGGCCCCGCGATAATCGAACAGCACGACACAACGACGCTCATTCCTCCGAAACATATCATGCGGATGGACGAAAACGCGAATATGATAATCGAAAGAATTGAACAGGAGGAAAACGGCAATGAAGAAGGTTGATCCCATCACCCTTGAGGTAATGCGAAACGTGCTTCAGTCGATCGCCGAGGAAATGGGCGCGGCGCTCATCAGAACGGCGCTTTCGACCAACATCAAGGACAGGCGCGACTGTTCCTCGGGCATATATACGATGGACGGCGGGCTTGTCGCGCAGGCGGAGCATATCCCGCTCCACCTCGGGCTTATGCCTGCGGTGGTGAAAAAGGTCATCGAATATTTCCCGCCCGAATCGCTCCACCCCGGCGACGCGATAATCGTGAACGACCCGTTCGTTTCGGGGTCACACCTGCCCGATATTTCGGTCATTGCCCCCGTGTTCTATAACGGCAAGCCCGTCGCTATGGTGGCAAATCTCGCGCACCATGTCGACGTCGGCGGAATGACCCCGGGAAGCCTCCCCGTTCAGGCAACGGAGATATTTCAGGAGGGTCTGCGCATTCCCCCTATGAAGATACGGAAGAAAGGCTTCCTCAACGAGGAGCTGATCGGTTTCATCAAACACAACGTCCGCACTCCCAAGGAGTTCGAGGGCGACCTTCAGGCGCAGATAGCGGGCTGCAACGTCGGCGAGCGCAGGCTTTACGACGTGTTCAAAAAGTACGGCGCGGACACCATGCAGCTTTACATGGAGGGTCTTATGGACTACTCCGAAAACAGAATGAAAGCCGAGCTGAAAAAGCTGCCGAACGGAAGCTGGGAGTTTGAGGATTACCTCGAAAGCGACGGTCAGATGGAGGGCAAGATACCCGTTCACTGTAGGATAACCATTAACGACGGCGATGTCACCGTTGATTTTACCGGCTCGTCAAAGCAGGTCAAGGGCTGTATCAACTCCACGAGGGCGGTCACCATGGCGTGCGTTTACTACGCATTCAAGGCGGTGTGCGACCCGGATATCCCGTCCAACGAGGGCGCTTTCAGAGCGGTAAAGGTCATCACGGAAAAGGGCTCGATAGTTGACCCCGAGTTCCCCGCAGCGGTAAATTCCGCGAACTGCAACACCTCGCAGAGGGTCGTTGACGTTGTTCTGGGTGTATTCGCGCAGATTGTTCCCGAAAGGACGCCCGCGGCGAGCAACGGCAGCATGAACGCGGTCACTGTCGGCGGCATTAACCCCAGAACGGGGCGCTATTTCTCCTATATCGAATGCTACGGCGGCGGTCAGGGCGCTATGGACGGTCAGGACGGAATGGACGGCGTTCACTCCAACATGACAAATTCACGCAACGCTCCCGTCGAGGTAATTGAAACGGAATATCCTATCCGCGTCGAATGCTACAAGCTGGCGAAGCTTGACGGCGGCGAGGGCAAGTACAGAGGCGGCGCGGGGCTTTGCAGGGAGCTCAGAATACTCGAAAGCGACGCGTATGTCACGGTGTCAATGGAACGCTGCGCTATAAAGCCGTGGGGGCTCAACGGCGGCAACGGCGGCACAAATTCCTCCTGTACGCTCACTCTTCCCGACGGGGAGGTGAAGAAGCTCTCCACAAAATTCGCGGGCAAGGTCGAGCCTGACAGCGTTATCACCATAACAACGGCGGGCGGCGGCGGTTACGGAAAGCCCGAGGAACGCGACAGGGAAAAGATAGCCGCTGACATCAAGGCGGGCTTTATCACAGAGGAATATGCCCATAAGGTATATAATTATTAACAAGATTAACAAGGAAAGGCAAGGTTGTTGAAAAATGAGCAAGGGCTTTCAGATCGAAATAATGGGTAAGACCGTCAAGGCGGAATATCTTACCGACAAGGCTCCCGAGATATGTAAGGCAATGGACGAGGCTTCCCCGTTCAGCGGACAGGCGCTCCACGCGAAGTTTGCGGGGCAGGAGATAATAGTTATGGTGCCGTTCTATGCCGAGCCCGAAAACGAGATACTTAACGTTGTTCCCGGGGACATCGGGTATTATCCCGGCAGACAGACGATCTGCATTTTCTACGGAAAGACAAAGCCGTTCGGCAAGGTTTCCGTGTTCGCGAAGGTCACCGAGGGGCTTGAGGATCTTATGGAGGTAGGAAACGCGATACTCGAAAAGGGCGTTCTTACACTGAAAGAGGAGGCACTGTAATGATAAAGACATCTGAAATTCTTTCCGAGATAGAGAGCTTTTTTAACGCTGCATGGGGCAAAGAGCCCTCCGACCTGAAATCGCTTGAGGCGCTTGAGCTGCCGCCTATGGGCAATATGCCGTGTATGCTTTACTGCTCGTTCAATATGTTCTGGATAGGCGAATCGTTTCAGTTCCTGCGCGCGGCTGCAAAGGACAAGACGGCGAGCCTTGAAACCCTCTGCTGGACAGCCTCCGAGGAATGCAGGCGCCACGCTTCAAGGCTTTGCAAGTGGAATGTCCCCGAAACAGAAAAGCTGGTCATTGACCTCGGGGAATATTTCGCGGGCGGCGGCGTGAGCGGCTATGACGAGTTTATCGAGGTCATCACAAAGGCGCTTGTGGCAATTGACACAATGCAGAACCGGGTCGACGCGGAGATACCGTGGGCGCGCATGGATAAGGCGCTCGGCGGCGTAAACCACCCCGTGGAGAAATGAGCGCGCTTAAAGAGCTCATCGCAAACGCGGCGCGCGGCAGCGTCATTCAGACGAGCGTTCGTTATTCCGACGAGGAAGCGGAGTTCGATATCCCCGTGACGGTGCTGAAAGGCGCGCGCAGCGGCGGCAGGATCTGGATACAGGCGGCGCTCCACGGCGACGAATACGACGGCGCTCCCGCAATAAAGCAGCTTTCACGGGAGATAGACCCCGCGCGGCTTTGCGGCACGATAATATTCGTTCCGATACTCAACGTCACGGCGTTCAAGGCGCAGCAGAACGCTTCGCCGATAGACAACGTTAACCTCAACCGCGTTTTCGGTCCCGAGCGGAAAGGCTCGTTCAGCTACCGCTTCGGCGGGTTCATCTGCGACCTCATCTGCGAGAACGCCGATCACATGATAGACCTGCACGGCGGCGGGCAGTACCTTGACGTTTGCAGGTTCGTTATGGCGGCGGTGGTAGGGGAGAAAGCGGATATCGTTGAGAAAATGGCTTACCATTGCGGCGCGGAGCTTGTCCACCTTGAAAACGGCGCGGATAACCCCAAGCTGTACGCGGAGCTTTCCCGAAAGGGCATTCCCGCCGTGCTTATTGAAAACGGCGGCGGACTTGAAGCGCTCCCCGAGGCGGTCGAAAGGCATAAGCGCTCGGTATTGAGCATATTGAGGCTGCTGGGCTACCTTGACGGTAAGCCCGAGGAGAGGAGCGGCGCTCCCGTTACGGAAAGCGCGGATATCTACTTCTCCGACGGCGGGCTGCTGCTTTTCAGGCGCGGGATAGGCGACGAGGTGAGAAAAGGCGACGTTCTGCTTCGCGTTATGCGTTATGATTCCACGGAATACGAAATAAAATGCCCCATTGAAAAGGGCGTGATACTGTCGATACATACGGCGGCAATTGTCAAAGACGGTCAGTACGCCGTTATGGTCGGGAAAAAGTTATGATCCGCATTGCGGTGAATAAATCCAACAGAAAAGGAGACAAAAACATGAAAAAGAAAAGATTACTTGCCCTTGCGACAGCGGCTGCTATGGCACTGGTTCTCGCAGGCTGCTCGGGCGGAACTTCTTCCGCGGGCTCAGACAGCTCCACGGCTAACTCCGACGGCGCTTCGGTTTCCTCCGAAAGCAATTCCGGCTCCGAGAGCGATTCCGGTTCCTCCGTTGATACGGCGGACGATGGCGATACCACGATCGTTATAGGCAGAGCCTATGATGTTGCGGGACTTGACCCCGGATTTTTAAAGGAAAACGCACAGGTTGTCGATAACATTTACGACCGTCTGGTAATGAGAGATGAGGATATGAACCTCGCCCCCGGTCTTGCGACGGAGTGGAGTCAGGTCAATGACACCACATGGGAATTTAAGCTCCGCGAGGGCGTTAAGTTCCACAACGGCGAAGATTTCAACGCCGACGCGGTTAAATATTCCATCGACCGCGTTATTGACCCCGAGGCAAATTCCCCCACATACTCCTACATCAAGACGGTAGAAAGCGTTGAGGTGATCGACGAATACACCGTTTACGTTCACACAACGACAGCAGACCCGCTTATCCCCGCGCGCTTCTGCCGTTATCCTACCGAGATAGTTCCCCCGAAGTACACCGAGGAAGTCGGTCAGCAGGGTCTTTCCGAGAACCCCGTCGGAACGGGCCCCTACAAGTTCGTTTCCTGGACAAAGGACGAGCAGGTAGTGCTTGAGGCGAACGAGGATTACTGGGACGGCGCTCCCGAGATAAAGAAGGTAATCTTCCGCTCTATCCCCGAGACCTCCACAAGAGTTTCCGCTCTGATAACGGGCGAGATCGACATTGCTGTCGGCGTTACACCCGACGAGGTTAGCAGAGTTGAGAGCAGCGACGGCATTCATCTTTCCACCGTTGAGGCGGGCGGCAACACCGTTTATGTAGGTCTTAAATGCGAGGAAGCTCCGTTTGACAACAAGCTTGTACGTCAGGCAATGAACTACGCGATCGACGTTGACGCGATCGTTACAAACATTCTCGGCGGCGCAGCAAAGGTTACCGACAACATCATCGGCGAGAAGGACTTCGGCTATTCCGAGGCGCTCGACGGTTACGAGTATAACCCCGAAAAGGCAAAGGAGCTTCTTGCCGAGGCAGGCTATCCCGACGGCTTCAGCTGCACTGTTGACACCGTAAACTGGTATCTCAAGTGCGACGACGTTGCTCAGGCAGTGGCTGCTTATCTCGGTCAGGTAGGCATCACCGTTACCGTAAACCCCGTTGAAAGCTCCGTTTACAGAACAAGCGTTCCCTCGGGCGAGCAGTCCCCGATGTACTTCCTCGGCTGGAGCTCCACCAACACGCTTGACGCGGACGCTGCCATCTACTCCGTTCTGCACTCCTCCGACGCTTACTCCACCTACAACAACCCCGAGATAGACGCAAAGCTTGACGAGGCAAGAAGCTGCATGGACGAAACCAAGCGTGCCGAGCTTTACTCCGAGATCGAAAAGACCGTTCTCGAGGAAGCGCCCCGTATCTTCCTCTACAAGGAGAACAAGTATTACGGCGTTTCCGACGGTATCAAGTGGGAGGGCAGAGTTGACGACGCTATCCCCGTAGCGACAATGTCGCTTTCATAAGCTTTCTTCTGACATCTCTCATAGATTTATTCCCTGAAGTGTTTTTGCATGGGCTGCGGCGCTGTGCCGCGGCCTGTGCGGAAACCTTTTGAAAAGCTATCGGCGGCGGTGGTTTTTCAAAGGGTATTCCCGTATTCCCTTTATCCCGCATGAAAGGACGATGTAATTTGGCAAAGTATGTTTTGAAAAGAGTTTTCGGGTCACTTATCGCCATTCTCGGCGCGGCGACCGTCGTTTTCTTTATGATAAGAATTTCGGGCGATCCCGTGCGGCTTATGCTTCCCGTCGAGGCAAGCGAGGAGCAGGTTGCGGCGCTCACGGAGTCGCTGGGCTTTAACGACCCTGTTATCGTTCAGTACGGCAGATATCTTCTCGACCTGCTGCACGGTGATTTCGGAACATCGCTGCATTACAACGCGCCTGCGCTACCGCTTATTCTTGAGCGGCTGCCCGCCACGATAGAGCTTGCGGTAATGGCTATCGCTTTCGCGACGGTCATCGGGCTTATTGCGGGAACAATTGCGGCGGTGCGGCGGAACGGTCCGTTCGACGTCGTGAGCAACGTTTTTGTCATGTTCGGGCAGTCGGTGCCCGTGTTCTGGTTAAGTATCCTGCTGATACTGCTGTTTTCGGTCACGCTGAAAATATTCCCGACCTCGGGCGCGGATCAGGGGATAATGTCGATGATACTTCCCGCGTTCGCGCTGTCCTGCTACCCCGCGGCGACAATAACAAGGCTTATGCGCTCGTCGCTGCTTGACGTAATGTCGCAGGACTACATAAGAACAGCCCGCGCGAAGGGCTTCTCGAAATGGCGCGTAGTAATATTTCAGGCGATAAAGAACGCGTTCATACCGGTTATAACCGTCATAGGTATGGAATTCGGAACGCTTCTCGGCGGCGCAGTGGTAACGGAAACGATATTCGCATGGCCCGGCATAGGCAGGCTTATGATACAGGCGGTCAACAACCGCGATTTCCCGCTGGTGCAGGCGTGCGTCCTTGTTATAAGCTTCATCTTCGTTCTGGTCAACTTCATTGTCGATATAAGCTACTCGCTGTTTGACCCGAGGATAAAATATCGTTAAGGGGGGATCGGAATGAAAAGGAAAATCGGCTTCAATTTCAGGCGTAACTGGCGCGCCGTTGTCGGCGGTGTGCTGTTCATCTCGGTCGTTCTTGTGTCACTTTTCGCGAATTTTATCGCCCCCTACGATCCGCTGGAGATAAACCTTGCGAACTGCCTGCGCGGTCCCTCGTTTGAGCCCGCCCCCGACGGCACCGTTCACATTTTCGGCACCGATCAGCTCGGGAGAGATGTTCTCAGCCGCATAATATTCGGCGGTCAGACCTCGCTTACTGTCGGGCTTTGCGCGGTTGCGCTCGCGGGTATTATCGGCGTTACGCTCGGAATGGTCGCGGGGTTTTACGGCGGGTGGATAGACGCGGTGATAATGCGCCTTGCGGATATTCAGCTCGCGATACCGTCGATACTTCTTGCGATAGTAATGGTCGCTGTCACGGGCAAAAGCCTTGTCAACATTGTAATAGTGCTTGCTATAACGGGCTGGGTGCAGTTTGCGCGCGTCGTCCGCGGCAATGTCCTGACGATAAAGGAAATGGAATACATAGACGCGGCGCGCTGCATGGGCGTGAGCCACTTCAAGATACTTTTCAGGCATATTTTCCCCAACGTATTCTTCTCCGTCATCATCATTGCAACGCTTCAGATGGCGAGAATGATACTCATGGAGGCGAGCCTTTCCTTCCTCGGAATGGGCGCGAACATTTCCGTTCCGACATGGGGCAACATGATAAGCGAGGGCAGGAACTACATAACCTCCGCATGGTGGCTCTGCACGGTGCCCGGGCTTGTTATCGTAGTCGTGATAATCGGCATTAACCTGCTGGGCGACTGGCTGAGAGATTTCCTCGACCCGAAGCTGAAATTCTAAGGAGTAAGATCATGCTGTTTCTGACAAAGAAAGACGTTATTTCGTCGGGCGTTACCGATATGTCCGTTGCCTGCGGTATTATCCGCAAAACGCTGCGGCTGACCGCCGAGGGCGGGGTTAAGTCCGCGCAGGAGGTACCGCTGAAGCTCAGCGGCGAGGTAAGCGACGAGGCGTTCTATTCGCTGCCCGCTTACGTCGGAGGAACGTTCGACAAGGCGGGAATAAAATGGACTACCCACCACCCTCACAACAAGGAAAAGGGGCTGCCGCATATATTCACTACCCTTGAGCTTAACGACGCGCTTACGGGCGAGCCGCTGGTGCTGATGGAGGGCTCGGTTATATCCGCCATGCGAACCGGCGCGGTGTCTGCGGCGGCGTTCGGGTATCTCACCGACGAAACGGCGAAAACGCTTTTCTGCGGCGGCGCGGGCGTTCAGGCGGAGCAGCAGCTTAACGCCGCGCTTTATGCGATACCGTCGCTTGAGCGGGTGCATATATTCAGCAAAACAGGCGTGAGGGCGGCTGCGCTTGCGGCAAGGCTCTCCGAAAAATATCCCGAAAAGGAAATAAAGGCGGTTTCTTCTCCGTCGGCTGAGGGGATAAGCTACGACGTTCTTATCGGCGCGACGAACAGCGCGGTGCCGTATCTCCATGAAAGCGATTTCGGCGACGGCTGCCTTTACTGCCACATTGGGTTCAAGGACATCGATGAAAAGGCGGTCTGCGGATTTGACGATTATGTTCTGGACAACTTTGACGCGGGCGTTGCCTACAGCGGGCAGACCCTGTTCGACGCCAACCGAAAGGGGCTGTTCGACAAGGGCAGGATATTCGGGCTGCTGCATGAGTTTGAAACGGGCGAAAAGAAGCTTGTCCGCCGCGCGGGAAAAAAGATAATGTTCGACGCGTTCGGAATGGTCATTTTTGACATCGCGCTGGGTTGTTATGTGTATGACTGCGCGCTGAAAAATCATCTCGGCACCGAGATAGATATGCTGTCCGAGTGAGGCGGTAAATTTCCGAAAAGGAGCGGAGCTGTATGGAGAATTTGCTTGAAATAAAGGATCTCAAAATCGAGTTCGAAACTCAGAAGGGGATAGTCAGCGCTGTCGACGGCATTGACCTTACGGTAAAAAAGGGTGAAACGCTGTGTATCGTGGGCGAATCGGGCTGCGGAAAGAGCGTTACCTCGCTGTCGGTCATGCGGCTGCTTGACACTCCGCCCGCGCATTATTCGGGCGGGCAGATCCTTTTTGAGGGGGAAGATCTCCTCCAAAAGACCGAAAAGCAGATGTGCGATATCCGCGGAAACAAGATAGCCATGATATTTCAGGAGCCTATGACCGCGCTTAACCCCGTCTACACCATAGGCAGACAGCTCACCGAAACCATACGCCGCCACAATAAGGATATGAGCAAGCAGGACATCAGAAAGCGCGCCGTCGAGCTGCTCGGAACGGTCGGCATACGCGACCCCGAGCGCCGCCTTAACGAATACCCGCATCAGCTTTCGGGCGGTATGCGGCAGAGGGTCATGATTGCGATAGCGCTTTCCTGCGGACCCGAGCTGCTTATCGCTGACGAGCCTACCACCGCGCTTGACGTCACCATTCAGGCGCAGATACTTAACCTGCTGAAAAAGCTAAAGCAGGAGCTTAACATGACGATAATACTCATCACGCACGACCTCGGCGTTGTTGCGCAGATGGCGGACAGGGTAACGGTCATGTACGGCGGGACGGTTGTCGAGGAGAGCGATGTACATGATTTCTTCGCGAACCCGCGCCACCCGTACACAAAGGCGCTGCTTGCCTGCATACCCCGCCTTGATATGCCTAAGGATACGCTCTACACGATAACGGGCTCCGTCCCGAACCTGCTGGAACGCCCCGAGGGGTGCATTTTCAGAAACAGGTGTCCCCGCGCGGCGGACTGCTGCGCAGAGAAGAAGCCCGTGCTGGAATGGAACGGCGGACACGGCGCTGCCTGCCATTTCCCCTATGACAAAGAGAACGAGGAGGTGCGTTGATGAGCGCAGAGCTTGAAAAAAGGAGCGACGTTATCCTTGAAATAAAGGATCTGAAAAAATACTATCCGCTCCCGAAAAAGACGCCGTTTTCCGAGCAGAAATACTTCCGCGCCGTCGACGGCGTATCGCTCAATGTCAGAAAGGGCAGAACGCTCGGTATCGTGGGCGAGTCGGGCTGCGGAAAGACGACAGTCGCGAGAATGATCGTCCGCCTGCTTGAACCCACCTCGGGGGAGATATTATTCAAGGGGGAGGATCTGCTTCATTTCAGGGGCAGCCGCCTGCACCGCATGAGGAAGGAGATACAGTTCGTATTTCAGGACCCGTATGCCTCGCTCAACCCGAAAATGAAATGCTATGATATCCTGAAAGAGCCGCTTATCGTTCACGGCTTTGCGAACCCCGTTTCGGCGAGGGAAAAGGTGGAGAAGCTGCTTAATCTCGTTGGGCTGCCCAAGGAGGCGGCGGATAAGTACCCGCACGAATTTTCGGGCGGTCAGCGTCAGCGTATCGGCATAGCAAGGGCGTTAACGGTAAATCCCGAGCTGATAATATGCGACGAGCCCGTGTCCGCGCTCGATGTTTCGATACAGTCGCAGATACTCAATCTGCTGCGGCAGTTACAGCAGAAATTCGACCTTACATATATTTTCATCGCTCACGGGCTAAATGTCGTCAAGCATATTTCCGACGACGTTGCGGTAATGTATCTCGGGCGGATAATGGAAACGGCAAGCTCCGATGAGATATTCGAGAACCCCGTTCACCCCTACACCAACGCGCTGATGGCGGCGATTCCTCTGCCCGACCCGAACAAGCCCATGCCGCAGAGCGTGCTTGAGGGGGAGGCGTCCAAAAGCGCCGCCGATACCGACGGGTGCAGCTTCTTCCCGCGCTGTCCTATGGCAAAGGAAATATGCAGGACAAAGCTTCCCGAGATGACCGAGGTGTGCAGCGGGCACTGCGTGCGCTGTCATTTCGCGCAGGAGCTTTACAACAGAAAAAAGGGGACAAAATAAATGCTTTTCTGTGATAAGTGCAGGAAAAATTCCTGCACGAAAATGGATCTTGAGAACATTCCGAAAAGGTGTCCGTCGGGCGACTGCGAAATGACCGAGGAATGCGTTAAGCTGTATTCCGAGGGCGAGGATCACCTTATCGCATATGCCTCGGCAATGACGGAAACCTGCAACGGCGGCAGGAACACGCGCGTTGAGGAAATAATCGCGTTCGCAAAGCGCGCGAATTATCATAAGATAGGTATTGCGTTCTGTATGTGCCTGCTTGAGGAGGCGAGGATATTTGCGCAGATAATGCGCGACAACGGCTTCGAGGTTCATTCGGTAATATGCAAGAACGGCGGAATTTCAAAGGACGTGCTTGACATCGACTATCTGAAGGAGCATTCGATACGCTCGGAGTACGCCATGTGCAACCCGATAGGGCAGGCAATGAAGCTTAACGCCGAAAATGTTCAGCTGAACATAATACTCGGGCTGTGCGTAGGGCACGATACGCTGTTCATAAAGTATTCGGAAGCGCCTGTGACCTATCTTGCGGTAAAAGACCGCTGCACGGGTCACAACCCGCTTTCTCCGATATATCAGCACACAAATCTGTTCGAGCGGATACATCATATGGATGTGAAATTCGACGACGAGCTTTAAGGGGTAATTATATGAGTGAAACACAGAAGAAAAAACAGATGAACACTGCGGAATTTCTGGTGCAGTGTCTTGAGGCGGAGGGCGTGGAGTACATTTTCGGTATTCCCGGCGAGGAAAATATCGCGACAATGGAAGCGATCCGCGGCTCGAAAATCAAATTCATTCTGACAAGGCACGAGCAGGGCGCGGCGTTCATGGCGGACGTTTACGGGCGGCTTACCGGCAAGGCGGGCGTGTGCCTGTCGACGCTCGGTCCGGGCGCGACTAACCTTGTGACGGGCGTTGCGGACGCGCACAGCGACGGCGCGCCGCTCGTTGCGATAACAGGGCAGGTAAGCACGGACAGAATGCATATCACCTCGCATCAGTACCTTGACCTTACGAAAATGTTCGAGCCGATAACCAAGCGGAGCAAGCAGATAATGCGCGCCGACTCGGTGAGCGAGATAGTGCGCATTGCGTTCAAATACGCCGAGAGCGAAAAGCCCGGCGCGTCGCATATCGACATTCCCGCAGACGTGGCGGAATACCCCGTACCCGAGGGAATGCGCCCGCTTATCAAGCAGACGGTCAGAAAGGAGATATCCGACCTGTCATATGTCGAAAAGGCGGCTGCGGAGATATTTAAGGCGCAGCGCCCCGTTATCCTTGCGGGAAGCACGGCGGTAAGGAACGGCTGCTCGGGCGCGCTGACGGAATTTGCCGAGAAGCTGAGGATTCCCGTTGTCACCACCATGATGGCAAAGGGCATTGTCCCCGCGGACAGCGAATATTACGTCGGGACAGTCGGCATTCCGTATCTTGACTACGAAAATGTCGTGCTTGACGACGCGGACCTTATCATCGCGGTAGGCTATGATATCGTTGAATATGCGCCGAACAAATGGAACCACGGCAGACACAAGATACTTCATATCGACACAAGCGCGGCTCATGTAAACAAGCTGTATCAGCCCGAGGTCGAGGTTGTCGGCGATATATCAGAGTCGCTCGGGCTTATCGCAAACAGAACGGGAGAAAAGGAAATACCCGAATTTGCGATATCTGTCAGAAAGAAGATATGCGCCGAGCATAATGCGGCGGCACGCGACGCGTCGTTCCCGCCGAAGCCTGCGAGGATAATCAGCGCGGTGAGAAATGCGCTCGGTAAGGATGATATCGTTATCTGCGACGTCGGCGCGCACAAGATGTGGATGGCGAGAATGTACGATTGTTACAGCCCGAACACCTGCATTATAAGCAACGGTTTTGCTTCTATGGGCATTTCGCTGCCCGGGGCGATCGCCGCGAAGCTTATTTATCCCGAAAAGAGGGTCATCGCGGTGTGCGGCGACGGCGGCTTCATGATGAACAATCAGGAACTCGAAACGGCTGTGCGGCTTGGCATTCCGATAGTTATCCTCATATTCAACGACAGCCATTACGGGCTTATCAAGTGGAAGCAGGAGGATAAGTACGGAACATCCTGCTATGTTGATTTCGGCAACCCCGACTTCATAAAAATGGCGGAGAGCTTCGGTGCAAAGGGCATTCGCGTCACCGAGGATATTACCCCCGAAAAGGCGCTTGAATACGCGTTCGCGCAGGACGTGCCCTGCATAATCGACTGTCCCGTTGATTATTCGGTCAACACAAAGCTTTCCGCGGCGCTTAAGGAAATGTACAAGGAATACAGCAGCGGCGCTGCCGAAAAGGAGAAGTGACATGAAGCTTTTTCAGGTAGTTCCCGAGATACATCGCTTTGAGAAATTCCGCGATTTTGCGGAGGGATTTTCCCTCGGCGCGGAGGATCTCATAATTACGAACAGATACATTTATGAGCCTGTTATCTCCGAATGCGGCTGCGGCTGCATGACGATATTTCAGGAGGAATACGGAAGCGGCGAGCCGTCGGACGTTATGATAAACGGAATGCTCCGCGCGCTTTCGGGGAAGAAATTCCGCCGTATCATCGCGGTCGGGGGCGGCACGGTCATCGACATTGCAAAGGTTATCGCCGTTGCGGGGGAAGAAACCGATGTCAACCGCCTGTTTGAAAATGTCGGCGGGCTGAAACGGAATGCGGAGCTTTTCATCGTTCCCACGACCTGCGGGACGGGCTCGGAGGTCACCGATATCTCGATAGTCAACCGAACGGCGCTCGGCACAAAGCAGGGGCTTGTCAGCGGGGAAATGTTCGCGTCGCACGCGGTGCTTATCCCCGAATTTATATCAACGCTCCCGTACAAGGTATTTGCGGCAAGCTCGGTCGACGCGCTGATCCACGCGGCGGAAAGCTATCTCAGCCCGCTTGCGACGGAATACACGGAAATGTTCTCGGAAAAGGCAATGTCGCTTATTATCCGCGGTTACAAAAGGGTCGCGGAGGACAGGGACAGCATTGCGGAATGCGCGGGGGATTTTCTCACCGCGTCAAATTACGCGGGTATCGCCTTCGGCAACGCGGGCTGCGGGACTGTCCACGCGATGAGCTACGCTTTCGGCGGGAAATATCACGTTGCGCACGGCGAGTCGAATTACCAATTCTTTATCCCCGTGCTCCGGTTTTACAAGAGCAAAGCCCCCGACGGGAAAATAAAGCGGCTGGAGGAGCTGCTTTGCAGGGAACTTGACGGCGGGATAAACGGGCTTGAGGAGCTTCTCGGCAGGATAATGGAGCGCAGACCGATGAGCGCCTACGGTGCAACGGCGGCTGATGTGCCCGCGTTTGCCGAAAGCACCGTAAAAAATCAGCAGCGGCTTCTCGGCAGAAGCTGCGTCCCCGTCAGCGAGGAGGATATCCGCGGGATTTACGCCGCCTGTCTTTAACGGCTGCGCGGGCGGCTGCTTCGGAGCGCGGCGGTCATGAATTATTATATGGTCAAAGGCACAGGGCGGTGGCGAGCGGCTTTGCGCCTTTTTTGCTGCCGGAATAAAAAATATTCGCTTTGCGTGAATGATTTTGAAAATAACGCGGAATATAACCTAAGGAATTTGCGCTGTGCGAAAGACTCGAATTACCGACGGAGGAGTATTATGGCATTGATAATTGACGGTAGAATTATTTCCGCGGAAATAAATGCGGCGGAGAAATCGGCAAAGATATGAGAGTCAGCATTTTTTCGGTGATAGGTCCCGTGATGATTGGCCCGTCAAGCTCGCATACGGCGGGCGCGGCGCGGCTTTCGGGCGCGGCGGCGATGATATTCGGGCGCAGGGTGAAAAGTGTTTCCTTCGGGCTGTGCGGGTCGTTCGCGAAAACGTGGCGCGGTCACGGGACGGATCTTGCGCTTGCTGCGGGGGCAATAGGTCTTTCGGCGGACGACGAGCGCCTGCCGAGGGCGTTCGAGCTTGCGGCGGCGATGGGGGTGTCGGTGAGCTTTTACGAAACGGAGATAGAGTCCGCGCACGAAAACACGGTGCGCATGGTGTTTACCGACTATGACGGGTATTCCGAGGAGATAATCGGCTCGTCGACGGGCGGCGGGCAGATACTCATAACCTCCGTGGACGGCTTCCCGACCGAGCTTGACCTTACAAAGCCCGCTCTGCTGTTATGGCAGAGGGACGAAAAGGGGATAGTATCCGCCGTGAGCGGCGTGCTTGCGGCGCATGATCTTAACATTGCGCAGATGAAGCTTATCCGCCGTTCAAAGGGCGGGACTGCCTGCTGTGTTATTGAAACCGATCTAGCTATCCCCGAGGAAATTGCCGCAGAGATAGCGCAGCTTGACGGGATAGAAAAGGCGGAGGTGCTGCGCCCGTTTTAGGGGGAAATATGTACAATTCATTCGGAGAGCTCCTTGCAATAACAAAGGAAAAGAATATACCGATATGGAAAGCGGTCATTGAAGAAGAAATAAGCCTCGGAGAAACGACCGAGGCGGAAATTATGAGGGTATTCGAAAAGCGGTTTTCCGTCATGGAAAATTCGGCGAAAAAGGCGCTTTACGCGCCGCAGCCGACCGCTGCGAACCTTATTTCCGGCTTTGCCGCGCAGCAGTGGGCTTACGCCCGAAAAGGCGCAACGATAAGCGGCGGGCTGATAAACCGCGTCATGGCTTACGCGCTGTCGGGCATTGAGGTCAACGCCTCGATGGGCAGGATATGCGCGGCGCCTACGGCGGGCTCCTGCGGGATAATCCCGTCGGTGCTGATAGGGCTGCGCGATGAATTTGCGCTGTCGGACGAGGAGGTTATTCACGGGCTGATAACCGCTGCGGGGATAGGCTCGGTGATAACGCAGAATGCGACCGTTGCGGGCGCGGAGGGCGGCTGTCAGGCGGAATGCGGCGCGGCGGGGGCAATGGCTGCCGCGGCGGCGGTTGAAATGACGGGGCATTCGCCCGAGGAAGCGCTGAACGCGTTTTCCGTCGCGATGGTGAACATGATGGGGCTGATATGCGACCCCGTGGCGGGTCTTGTACAGATACCCTGCGCGCAGCGCAACGCGTCGCAGGCGGTCAACGCCCTGATAAGCGCCGACCTTGCCATTGGGGGAATGGTGCTCCCGATACCGCCCGATCAGATACTCGAGGCAATGTACCGAACGGGGCGAATGCTCCCCGAGGCGCTCCGCGAAACGGCTCAGGGCGGAATTGCCGCAACGCCGCGCGGGAAAGAGATATCCGAAAGGATATTCAATGGGCAGCCGCTCCCAAAAAAGTAACACCGGAAACCGATCCGCCTGCGGCTTGCAGCGCCGCGGAGAAAGGACGCAGGCTCACCGAAAAATAACACAAAATACAGAACGCCCGCCCTTGGACAGCTCCTCGGGCGGGTATTTGTGTTAGCTATACATTAAACATTAAACATTAAACATATTCGTAGCCGTAATTGAAGGGATTGGTGGAAACGCCGTTTATGCGCACCTCGAAGTGAAGGTGATTGCCTGTCGACCAGCCTGTCGTGCCGACATAGCCGATAACGTCGCCCTTGTTGACCTTCTGCCCCTCAACGACAACCGTGCTGCGGCAGTGGGCGTAGAGAGTGGATACGCCGTTGCCGTGGTCGATAACAACGTAGTTTCCGAAGCCGCCGTGATAGCCGCCGTCGTTGTATGCGGTGATAACGGTGCCGGACTGCGCCGCGTAGATGTTGTTGCCGCCAATGCCCGCGTTGCCGACGTCGATGCCGTAGTGGTTGCCGCTGCGCCATGCGTCATACCCGAAGTAGGTGGTGATAAGCTGGAACTGCTTGTCAAGCGGCCACCTGAACCCGTCGGTGGAATAAACGACCTGACCCGAGTTCGCCGCCTGCTTCTCGCGGATAGCCTTTTCCAGCGCCGCGTTGAGCTCCTCGACCTCCTCGTTGGAGGCGTCTATCTGAGCTGTAAGCGAGTACACCTTGTCGATAAGCTGCTGATTTTGCGCGGCAATATTGTAGAGGTTCGCCGTCTGCTCGTCGACGTGCTTTTGCAGCTCTCCCTTTTCGTTTTCGAGCTTCTGCTTCTCGACCTCAAGCTGCTGCTGTTCTTCCTTGAGCGATGCCTTTTCCTGCTGCAGCTTGTCGATGTCGCCGTTAAGCTCCTCTATCATGTTTTCCTGATCGTGAATGCTCGCGAGGAGGTTGTTCATGAAATTGAGGTTCTGGCTGCTTATATTCTTGATAACGTCGGAATATACGAAGAAATTGTACCAGTCGTCCGAGCCGTTCAGCAGCGGGATCGTGTCGGAGGAATCATTCATATAGAGCGCCCGCGCGAGCTTTGAGAACTTTTTGAGGTTCTGCTCGTTTTCCTCCTCGAGGGCGGCTATCTGCACCTTTTTGTCCTCGATCTCCTGCTCCTTAGCCTCGACAGCCTTTTCAACCGCCTGAATGCCGAGGATCTTCTCGGTTATCTTGTCCTGCTTTGCGGTGATGAGCTCGCCGTAGGTCGTTATTTCGGAATTAACGCCGTCTATCTGCGCGGAAATAGTATCCATTGCTTCCTTATTTTCACTGATATCGCCGTTGTATTCATTTATTTTTGTCTGGCGCTGTTCGTTGTCTTTCTTTATTGACGCGATCTTGTCCTCATATTCGGATATTTTCGAGTCGTAATCCGTTCCGGAAGCCGCGTTTGTATGTATGCCGTCCGACGGCAGCGCGACAAGCGCCGCGGCAAGCAGCGCCGCTGCAAGCTTTCCCGTGAAATTTATTTTCCCCATGACAGTCCTTTCTGTAAATGCCCTGTACGGCGCGCGCGTTTCCCCTGCGGCTGCCGTGCGAATGCTGTGAAAAAGCGGCAAAATGCGACCGCTTATACAAATATTGTAACATATAAGGCAAAGCTTGTCAAGAAGAAATTTTTTCCGACGGTGAAGATACGGCGGTCATTGTCCTGAAAATAATATGTAAATTGCACAAAAAGATATCACATCGGCACAAAAAAGTATTAAAAAATACAAGCCGCTGTGCTATAATACAGATAACAGATGAACTTGCAAGCTCAGAAAACTGCACAAACGGTAATCACACGGAGGGTTTATGATGATCAATGCGAAAAGAGTTGCGGCAGGCGTTCTTGCTGCGGTTTTTGCGGCGGGAATAACCGGCTGCGCCGAGGAACAGCCCGCACCGTCGGGCTCGGTTGCCGCGCCGACTGCTTCCACAACGGCGGCGAGTACGACCGACCCCGATGAAAATGCGGCAACGGACCGCGATGTAAAGGAGCTTGGCACGTCGGATTACACCCCCGACGGAAACGCCGGCACGGTTATATTCCTCGGGTATTACGACATACACGACGACCAGAAGGGAACGGAGCAGTGCCTTGTGTTCGAGAGCGAGCAGTACGGCGGCAAGATAGAATACGTCAACTGCGGCAGCGGCGACGCTTATTTTGAGAAGCTCGGCATGATGATATCCGCGGACGAATCTCCCGATATCGTGACGCATGACGCGATGACCTACCCGGGAAATGTCGGCAAGGGTCTGTTTGAGCCGCTTGATGACTACATCGACATGGACAGCGCGCTGTGGGTCGGCATGAAGGACGTCATCAATTCTATGGAGTATCAGGGTAAGCATTACAAATATCCCCACAAGATAACGACGTCCTTTGCGCTCAATTATTCGAGAAAGACAATTGAGGAGAACGGTCTGCCCGACCCGTATGAGCTTTACATGAAAAACGAGTGGACATGGGACGCGTGGCGCGACATGATGATCGAATTCTGCGACAAGGACGAGCAGAATATCGGCTTCTACGCGACGGACACTATCCTCACCTCGCTTATCGCGACGACGGGAACAACGCTTATCACGGCTAAACCCGACGGAACGATACTGAACAACATCGGCGACGTGAATGTCCGCAGGGCGATGGAATTTTACGAAACGCTCTGCCGCGACGGCGTTATGTACGCGGGACAGCTTGACAGCTGGGTGCCTCCGCAGACGTTCGCGAAGAACTGCGACAGGCTGCTTTTCCTCGGCATGGAGCCCGAATGGACCTACACGGCGGCTTCGAAGGAAATTCAGGATAAGCAGGGCGTTGAAAACGACATTTTAGGCACGGTATCCGAATTTGCATTCGTTCCTTTCCCGCGCGACACTGCCGCGGACGCATATTATCAGTCGCACGACATTTTCGGTTTTGTCGTTCCTAAGGGCGCGAAGAACATCAAGGGCGCTGTCGACATGATAAACTGCTTCAGAGTATTTGAAACCGACCCGAACGTCATCGCGCAGAACCGTGCCGACCATGTATCGCCCGAGCCTATAACCTACACTCAGGGCAAGTATGCGGGCTGTGAGAAATGGCAGATGATATGGGACGAGGAGCTTTACGACCTCTGGCAGGATATGTGCGACCCGACGAAATTTGAGCTTATAACAGAGAATGCGTTCGGCTTCAGCAGCGATTTCTGGTCAATTTACGCGGACGTTCTCAACGCAACGGCGTTCAACGGCGAGTCGTGGACTCAGAAGAGCGCGGAGATAGCGCCCGTTATCGAGGCGGCGCTTGACGAATACCGCGTTCGGAGTTAACCCTTAAAAAGCAGAATTTTCCTTGATTTTTCGGAATAAATGCGGCTCAAACGCAGACAATATCCATACGGCGGGCGTGATATCTGTCCGCCGTTAATTCCGTAAAAATGAAAGGAAGTTTCGATATGGGTACCGAATACGCAAACAAGCACATCGGCTGTACTATCAAGAATTGCGAGCACCACTGCTGCTGCGAGGATTACTGCTCCCTTGACAAGATCGAGGTAGGCACACACGAGGCAAACCCCACCGTTGCGCAGTGCACGGACTGCCTGTCCTTCAAGGCTAAGCCCGGCGTAGGCTGATAAGCGCTTAACAAATCAACAACTTAACAGCTTAACATTTGTCTGTTTTATCCTCTCAATATTCTTCGGCGGCACTGCTTCGGCTGTGCCGCTTTGTCTGTCGGGAGTTAGGAGTTAGAAGTGAGGAGTGAGGAGTGAAAAAACAACTCCTAATTCCTAACTCCAAATTCCTAACTAAGAACTTTAAAAGCGCACTGCGTAGAAACAGTGCGCCTGTTAATTTTATGGTTTTATGGGTTCTCAAGCGATTTTTCGAGGAAGCTTCTCGTCTTTTCGCTTTTCGGGTTTCCGAACACCTCGTCCGGCGTTCCGTATTCCTCAATAGCGCCGTCCGCCATGAATATCACCTTGTCGGCGACGCCGCGCGCGAAATTCATTTCATGCGTTACGACTATCATAGTGCGGTCGCTCGTCTTTAATTCGCGTATTACCCTCAGCACCTCTCCGGTAAGCTCGGGGTCAAGCGCCGAGGTCGGCTCGTCGAAGCAGAGTATGTCGGGGCTGAGCGCAAGCGCACGCGCGATAGCGACGCGCTGCTGCTGTCCGCCCGAAAGCTCGCAGGGGTAGGAGTTCATTTTCTCGGCAAGCCCGACGGTCGTCAGCAATGCGCGGGAATTTGCGTCTATATCGCATAATATGCGCGTTTTTTCCGCCTTGGAGAGCTTCTTTCCCTTGGTGTGGAGAAGCTCGGGCGCGAGGGAAACGTTCTTGAGCACGGTGTACTGCGGGAAGAGGTTGAACGACTGGAACACCAGCCCGAAATGCAGCCTTTTCAGGCGTATCTCGCTGTCGGAGGCAATAGGCGACGCCGAGTCGAACAGCGTTTCTCCGCCTACGGAGATACTTCCCGCGTCGGGCGTTTCGAGGAAGTTAAGGCAGCGCAGCAGCGTTGTCTTTCCGCTTCCCGACGAGCCGATTATTGCGAGCACCTCGCCCTTTTCCATGCCGAAGGAAATGCCCTTTAACACCTCGGTCTTGCCGAAGTTTTTGTATATTCCGTTAATTTCTAAGAAAGCCATGTCCGCACCTCCGTCAGCCCTGATAGTAGTTGAGCTTCTTTTCCGCATAATTCAGCAGGATAGTGAGCAGACCCGAGAACAGCAGATAGAACGCGCCGACATAGAACAGCGGCCAGATAAGTGACTTGAGGGAAACAATGGTTTCGGCTGCCTTGACGAGCTCAACAACGGCGATAACGCGCGCGAGCGAGGTATCCTTGACGAGGGTGATTATCTCGTTGCCCATCGGCGGGACGATACGCTTTATCACCTGAAACAGAACTACCTTGAAGAAGATCTGCGTCTTTGTCATGCCGAGCACCTGACCCGCTTCGTACTGCCCCTTTGGTATACTTTCGATACCGCCGCGGTAAATCTCCGAGAAATAGCAGGCGTAGTTGATGATGAACGCGATGATGACGGCGATAAGCCTTGGCAGAGCCTTTGCCCCGAAAAGCAGACCGGGACCGTAGAACACGAGGATTATCTGTAACATCAGCGGCGTGCCGCGGATTATCCAGACGAAGGTCTTGAATATCCATTTTACGGGGGGAACTTTCGACATTGACCCGAGGGTAATAAGCAGACCCAGCGGGATCGCGCCGACGAGGGTGATGCCGAAAATAAGCAGCGTCGTCAGAAATCCGTCGGCAAGCTGTAAGGTTACTTCAAGAAAAGACATTATTTGACCTCAAATTTCAAAAACCAAAGGGTGGGGCAAAACGTCCCACCCCGCATATTTATCCGGTTTATCAGTTTTATCAGTTGTCGAACGCGTAAACGTCGGCAAGACCGTACTTCTCGGCAAGCGCCTTGAGAGTGCCGTCTGCAACGAGCTCGTCGATCGCCGAGTTTATCTTTTCAACGGTCTGTGCGTCGTCCTTTCTCAGACCGATCGCGTATTCCTCGGGGGCAAGCTCAACGCTCTCAACAATCATGAGGTCGCTGTAGTCGGTGCCTTCGCCGATGGAAGCCTTTGCCATAACGTAGTCAAGAACGCCGAGCTCAACAGTGCCGGACTTTACCTCAAGGAGAACGTCCTTCTGTGCGCTGGTGCCGATGAAGTTGTTCTGAGAGAGAACGCTGCTGCCCTCGATAGCGGTCTGACCTGCGGAGCCGCTTTCTGCCGCGCAGGAAGCGCCTGCCATGGAAGCCTCGTCGGTGTACTTGTCCTTATTTGCAACGTTGATGACAACGACCTGCTTGTTTCTTACATAAGACTTGGAGAACGCCATGTTTTCCCTGCGCTCGTCGGAAACGGTCAGACCGTTCCAGATAGCGTCGATGGTCTTTGCGTTAAGCTCGATCTCTTTCTTTTCCCACTCGATCTCCTGGAACTTTGCCTCAACGCCGAGCTTTTCGCAGACAGCCTTTGTGAACTCGGTGTCGAAGCCGATAAGCTGGTTGTTTTCGTCGTAGTAATTCATCGGCTCGTACAGGGTGATGCCCGCAATGAAAGTGCCCTTGTCGGCTATGTAGTCCCAGTCGGTCTTTTCTGCGCTGTCGGAACCGCCCGAGCAGGCGCAGAGCCCCAGTGTGAGTGCTGCTGTCAGCACAACGGATAAAAATTTCTTCATGATCTTGTTGTCCTCCCTGTTTTCTCTTTTCAATCGAATTGCCGCGGCGGGCGCGGCATTGCGGTAGTATGCTAAAGCACTCGTATATAATACCATAAAAAAACTGTTTTGTCAAGTCGTCATCTTTTTTGAATATCCCCTTGATTTTACGTTGGATTTGATATATAATATACAATAGAATATTATGCATTCCGGAGGTCAACCATGGATAATTTCATTCAGATCGATATTTACACCTCGTCCGAGGCGATAGACGGCATAACGGGCGCCCTGACCGATTACGGCATTACCGGCTTCATCATTCAGGACAGCGCGGATTTCGAGAGCTTTCTTGAGGACAAGGACGCAAACTGGGACTATGTTGACGATGAGCTTATGGGGTTAAAAACCGTCGAGCCGCATATCACCGTATATGTCCACGACAACGCGCAGGGCGCGGAAATGCTCGCGGCGATACGCTCCCTTATCGAGGGCTACGCGCAGAATAACGCCGACGGGTATTACGGCAATATCAGAATGCAGCTCGCGAACGTTAAGGAAGAGGACTGGGCTAACAACTGGAAGAAGTATTACAAGCCGTTCCGCGTCGGGAAAAGCCTTGTCATCAAGCCGTCGTGGGAGGAGGTCGTTCCCGCCGAGGGCGACAGGATACTTGAAATCGACCCCGCTTCCACATTCGGCACGGGTCAGCACCACACGACGAAGCTTGTTATGGAAACGCTCGAGGACGTTATAAAAGGCGGCGAGCGCGTGCTTGACCTCGGCTGCGGCAGCGGCATTCTCTCCATTGCGGCAATGCTTTTCGGCGCGGAGAGCGTGACCATGTGCGACATATTCGAGAACGCGGTAAAAACTGCGTCGGAGAATGTCGGGAAGAACAATATCCCCGCGGAAAAATACCGCGCATTCTGCGGCAATATCATCGACGACGAAGCGCTGCGCACAAAGCTCGGCACGGGCTATGACGTTATCTGCGCGAATATCGTCGCGGACGTTATCATCGGCATGAGCCCGCTGTTCGGCGGATTTATGAAGGACGGCGCGCGGCTTATCGTTTCGGGGATAATTGACGAGAGAATGGACGAGGTGACTGCCGCTCTCGCGGAAAACGGCTTTGAAACCGTTTCCGCTGCCAACGAGGAGGGCTGGAACTGCATTCTCCTCAAAAAGGCGGAATGAGCGCGGTGCCGCAAAATACGCGAAGCGCATATACTGCTGCAGGAGGCGGTCAATATGCAGTTTGTGTACGTTTTTATTCTGATGTTCCTTTCGATATTCGGGCTTGTCATGCTGATAAGGCTGTTCTTCTCGGCGCTTTTCGCGGGTTCACGGCGGCGTTTCGACGTGTATGTGAGAGCAGACGAGGATATCGGCGAGTTCGTTGAATTTGCGCGCAGGTCGGATCATATCGGGAATATCCACCTTATCGCCCGCGAGGGCGCGGAGGACGCGGCGGCAATGCTTGCGGAACAATATCCCGACGTTGATGTCGTCGGGGAAACGGGTCGGTGAATTTATTGGATAAGAATGCGGAGCTTCTGTCCGTTTCGGGAACGGTGGAGGACGTTATATTTTATAATGAGGAGAACGGCTATATCGTCCTTGACATGGACGTTGAGGGAACGCTGCTGACTGCCGTCGGGAATATGGGCGACGTGCGCGAGGGCGAAAAGCTCACGCTGTACGGCGATTACATCAATTCCCAGAAATACGGCAGGCAGTTCCGAGTGGACATTTTCGAGAGGTCAATGCCCGAGGACGTCAACGCGATAAGAAAATACCTCGGCTCGGGCGTTATTCCGGGCATTGGCCCCGCAATGGCGAAGCGCATAGTTCAGGCGTTCGGCGGGGAAACTCTGAAAATCCTCGAGGATAAGCCGGAGCAGCTTTCCTCCATAAAAGGAATATCCCCCGAGCGCGCGCAGAGCATCGGCAGGGAGTTCCGCAGCATTTCGGGCTTGCGAAAGGCGATGACGTTCTTCTCGGCATACGGGGTGCAGCCCATATTCATTGCGGCGGCATGGAAGGTTTACGAGGGGAGAACGGTGGAGATAGTCCGCGAGAACCCCTACTGCCTGTGCGAGAACGGCATTGACCTGCCATTTGCCGACGCGGACAGAATGGCGATGTCGCTCGGTATCCCCCGCGACAGCGAGGAACGCATATACGCGGGAACGCTGTGGACGCTGCGCAGAAACGCCGACAACGGCAACACCTGTATGCGCGAGGCGGAGCTCACCGAAACGGCTTCGCAGGCGCTTGCGGTGAGCGAAAAGGTCTGCTGGGAAATACTTGCGCTTGCGGAGGGCAGGGGAGATATTGTCCGCACCGACAAATACGACGACAAATTCGTTTTCCTGACCGAGTATTATAAAGCGGAGCTTTTCATTGCGGAGAAGCTTGCGGAGATGATAAAGCGCGACGACATTTCCTCGGGAGATTATTCCGAGGAGATAGACGCCATTGCGTGGACGCAGGGGATAGAGTACGCCGAGCGGCAGCGCGAAGCGATAAACGGCTGCATGAACAACCATGTGTTTATCCTGACGGGCGGTCCCGGAACGGGTAAAACGACAACTCTTAACGCCGTCATCGCGCTTTGCAGGCAGCGCGGGCTTAAATTGAAGCTTGCCGCGCCGACGGGCAGGGCTGCGAAGCGCATGGCTGACCTCACGGGCGCGCCCGCGCAGACGATACACAGGCTGCTTGAGGTGGACTTTGCGTCGGGGGGACATTCCTTCCGCCGCGGCGAGGAGAACCCGATAAGCTGCGATGTGCTGATAATCGACGAAATGTCCATGGTGGACGCGCTGCTGATGGCGTCGCTGCTGAAGGCGGTGAAAAGCAGGACGCGCCTTATCATGGTGGGGGACAGCAGCCAGCTGCCGTCTGTCGGCGCGGGGAATATCCTGCGCGACCTTATCGACGGCGGGAGAGTGCCCAAGGTGGAATTAAAGGAGATATTCCGTCAGGCGGCGGAGAGCCTTATCGTCACGAATGCGCACAGGATAGTGCGCGGCGAAATGCCCGTACTTAACGACAGGAAAAGCGACTTTTTCTTCATGCCCTCCGACAGCGAGGAGAACACGCTGCGGCTGGTTATCGAGCTTTGCAGGACGCGCCTGCCGAAAACCTACGGCTTCGACCCGATGGACGACATTCAGGTGCTTTGCCTGTCGAAAATGGGCATGGTTGGAACGCAGAGCGTGAACAAGGAGCTCCAGCTTGCGTTAAATCCCCCCTCGAAAAACAAGCGCGAGCTTAAATACATAAACACGCTTTTCCGCGACGGCGACAAGGTGATGCAGACCAAAAACGACTACGACGTTGAATGGCGGCGCGGCGACGAGAAATCCCACGGAATATTCAACGGCGACATCGGGCGCATAAAGTCCGCCGATCGGGTGAACGATATGTGCGAGATAGATTTTGACGGGAGAACGGCTTCGTATGACAGCGAAATGCTGCGCAGGATAGAGCACGCATACGCCGTGACCGTCCACAAAAGCCAGGGCAGCGAGTATCCTGCGGTGATAATCCCGCTGCCGAACGGAATGGACAGGCTGTCCTACCGCAACCTGCTGTACACGGCGGTTACCCGCGCGAAGAAAATACTTATCCTCATCGGAACGCCGAACAAGGTTTACGGAATGGTGAGCAACGACAGGCGGACAAGGCGTTATTCCTGCCTTAAACCCATGCTGGAGGATCATTTTGTTTAGGGAAACGGCGCGGGCGGCGCTTGCTTTTGTGTACCCGAACAGGTGCCCGTTCTGCAACGGTATCATCGGCGCGCGGGAGTATTACTGCCCCGAATGCGCGGCTTCGCTCCGTTATTTCGAAAGCGGAACGGCACAGCCGCCGCAGGGCTTGTCGGAGCTTTTTGCCTGCTGCGTATATTCGGGCGCGGCGAGGGAAGCGGTGCACAGGCTTAAGGACGGGTCTTACGGCTATTCCGCGGAGGCTTTCGGGGTGCTTATGACGGAGGTCGTCGGGGAGAATATACGCGGATATGACGCGCTGGCGCCCGTTCCGAGTTCGTTCGGGAGCATTCTGCGGCGCGGCTATGCGCCTGCGGAATACATCGCGCGGGAAATGTCACGCCGCAGCGGAGTGCGGGTCTTGACGGCGCTTTCCGCCACGCGGGTCAAGAGCGAGCAGAAGCGGCTCAGCGCCTCGCAGCGCAGGGAAAACGCGAGCGGCGCATTCGAATTGTCCGACGAAAATATTATCCGCGGGAAGAAAATCCTGCTTATCGACGATATCTGCACGACGGGCGCAACGCTTTCCGCCTGCGCGGAGCTGCTCCGTAAAGCGGGAGCGGCACAGGTCGGCGGCGCGGTGTTCGCGAAAACCGTCGGCAGCGCTTGAAAAAATATTTGTAATGTGTTATACTGTAATATCGGGTCACAATAAAATCAAAGGAATGTTTCTATGACTTCAAGAATATCCGCTGAGGAAATGGCTGTACAGCGGGAATATATGAAAAAGGTCGCGCAGCTTAACGCCGAGCGCGACGAGCCGCCGATAGCCCATGTGCACAGCTTCGGCTGTCAGCAGAATGTCAGCGACGGCGAGAAAATAAAGGGAATGCTCGCGGAGATGGGCTACGGCTTTTCGGGGGACAGCGACGGGGCTGACCTCGTGCTGTTCAACACCTGCGCAGTCCGCGAAAACGCGGAGGACAGGGTGTTCGGCAACCTCGGCGCGTTAAAGCATAACAAGCGCCGCAAGCCGGATATGCTTATCGGCGTGTGCGGCTGCATGGTGCAGCAGGAGCATATCACCGAGCGCATAAAAAAGAGCTTTCCGCACGTTGATATGATATTCGGCACGCACGTTCTGCACACGCTCCCGCAGCTTATTTACGAAACGATGACGACAAGGAAGCGGCATATCTCCATACCCGAAAGCGACGGCGTTATCGCCGAGGGAATACCGCTCCGCCGCGAAAGCGCGCTCAAGGTCAGCATACCGATAATGTACGGCTGCAACAACTTCTGCACCTACTGTATCGTGCCGTATGTGCGCGGCAGGGAGCGCTCGCGCGCGTTTGAGGACGTTGTTTCCGAGGCAAGGCAGGCGGTGGAGAGCGGCGCTAAGGAGCTGCTTCTGCTCGGGCAGAATGTCAACTCCTACGGAAAGGAGCTCGGCACGAGCTTTGCGGAGCTGCTCCGCGCGATAAACGATATCGACGGCGAGTTCAGGATATGCTATATGTCGAGCCACCCCAAGGACGCCACGCATGAGCTTATCGACGCCATTGCCGAGTGTGAAAAGGTGACAAGGCATTTCCACCTGCCCGTTCAGTCGGGGAGCAGCAGGATACTTAAGCTTATGAACAGGCATTACACCCGCGAGGAATATCTTGATCTCGTGCGGTATGTGAGGGAGCGCGTCCCCGACGCGGCGCTGACCTCCGACATAATCGTAGGGTTCCCGGGGGAAACCTACGAGGATTTCAGGGAAACGCTCTCGCTTATCCGCGAGGTGAAATTCGACTCGCTGTACACCTTTATTTACAGCCCGAGAAAGGGCACAAGGGCGGCGGAAATGCCCGACCCCGTTTCCGCGGAGGAAAAGGGAAAATGGTTCCGCGAGCTGCTCGACGTTCAGCAGGAGAGCGGTATCAGCGCATACGAGGGCTATATCGGCAGGACTATGCGCGTGCTGTGCGAGGGACCGGGGCGCACCCGTGACGGCTGCCTTACGGGAAAGACGCAGCAGAATGTTATTGTGGATTTTGACGGCGACAGCTCGCTTATCGGCAGCTTCGTCGACGTTGAGATAACCGACGCGCTCAACTGGGCGCTGCTCGGAAAAATTGTTGAGAAATAAGGAGAATAATATCATGACAGTTATCGAAGGAGCAAGACAGCTCGGCAAGGCTTTACAGGCGGACGAGAGATATATCGAATATGTAAACGCGAAGAATATCAACGACGCGGACGAGGAGCTTCAGGAGCTTATCGGCAAATTCAACCTCACAAGGCAGAACCTCGCCATGGAACAGGGCAAGCCCGAGGAAGAGCAGAACGCCGAAAAGATAAAGGAGCTGACCGCGCAGATGCACTCGGAATACAACGCGGTAATGACCAACGAGAACATGGCAAATTTCACCATGGCAAAAGCGGGTATGGACAAGCTTATGAGCGAGATAAATACTGTTCTGACCTACTGCGTTGAGGGAATGGATCCCGAAACCTGCCCGAGCGAGGTACCCACGAGCACCTGCTCCGGTTCCTGCGCGACCTGCGGCGGCTGCCACTAAGGGTAAATATTCCCCCGCACCGAAGCGGCGGGAATTACCAAAAAAAGATATCTGAAACGGAGTGTGAAAATGGCTCAGGAAACGGAAAAGATCTCCCCGATGCTTAAACAGTACCTTGACATCAAGGAAAAATACAGCGACTATATCCTGTTTTTCCGTCTGGGAGATTTTTACGAGATGTTTTTTGAGGACGCTGTAACGGTGTCGCGCGAGTTGGAGCTTGCGCTGACATCGCGGGCGGGTTCGCCGATGTGCGGCGTGCCCTACCACAGCAGCGAGGTGTACATAAAAAGGCTTATCGACAAGGGCTTCAAGGTCGCGATATGCGAGCAGCTCACCGATCCCGCGCTGTCAAAGGGGCTTGTCGAGCGCGATGTTATCCGCCTTGTCACGGCGGGAACGGTCATCGAAGCAAGTATGCTCAACGAGGACAGCAACAACTATATCACCTGCATTTATTCCGAGGGAGAAAGCGCCGCGCTTGCGTTCGCCGACCTGTCCACGGGCGAGGTGCACGTTTTCGAGAAAAACGGGAAGAACCGCGAGCAGGAGATTATTTCCGAGCTATCAAGGTTCGCGCCTGTCGAGCTGCTGATTAACAAGGGCTTCCTTGACCTTAAAGAGGTGCATGAGTTTGTCTGCGACAGGCTAAAGCGCTGCTCCTGCGAAATGCTGGACGACGAGATGTTCTCTAACGCCGATCTGTCGGCTGTTACCGCGCAGTTTGAAACGGGAAGCACCGCGGACAGCCTCGGGATAGCCTCCATGCCTTTGGCGCAGAAAGCGCTGTGCGCGATGTTCCGCTATTTCGGGGAAACTCAGAAAGCGACAGTAAAGCGCTTTGTGGGGTTAAAAATTCATTCCGACGGCGAGTTTATGGGACTTAACCTCACGACAAGGCGCAATCTCGAGCTCACCGAAACCATGCGTACAAAGGAAAAGCGCGGGTCGCTGCTGTGGGTATTGGACAAGACGGTGACATCAATGGGGCGGCGCCGCCTTAAAAGCTGGGTGGAGCAGCCGCTGATAAATCCGACTGCGATCCTCCGCAGGCTGGACGCCGTTGAGGAGCTGACGAAAAACACCGCCCTGCTCGGCGATATCTGCGAGGCGTTAAAGGGTATCTATGACCTCGAGCGCCTTATGACGCGCGTTATGTACAAGTCGGCAAACCCGCGCGATATCTATTCCCTCGGGCAGACCTGCGGTAAGCTCCCCGAGCTGAAAAGGCGGCTGTCGGTGTTAAATTCGCGGCTGATGACCGAGCTTAACGCGAAAATAAGCGAGCTGGAGGACGTTGCCTCTCTTGTCGAAAACGCGATAACAGACGACCCGCCGCTTGTCATGAAGGACGGCGGTGTCATCAAGGACGGCTTCAACGACGAGATAGACAGGCTGCGCTCGATAGCGGGCGGCGGCAAGGAGATACTCGCGGAGATCGAGGAGCGCGAAAAGAACGCCACGGGTATCCGCACGCTTAAAGTCGGGTACAACCGCGTGTTCGGATATTACATCGAGGTGTCCAACAGCTTCAAGTCGCAGGTGCCGCCACATTATCACCGCAAGCAGACGCTGACGAACGGCGAGCGCTATATCACCGACGAATTGAAAAAGGTGGAGGGCGAGATACTCGGCGCGAACGACAGGATACTTGCGCTGGAGCAGGCGGTGTTCGCGGAGGTGCGCGATTTTATCGCGACGAAGCTGGAGGAGATACAGACCACCGCGCAGGCGGTATCCGAAACGGACGCGCTGTGCTCGTTCGCGCAGGTGTCGCTTGAAAACGGGTATGTTAAGCCCGAAATTACGCTGGAAAGCGTTATCGACATCAAGGACGGGCGACACCCCGTTATAGAAAAAATACTCGGCGACAGACCGTTCACCCCGAACGACGCGCGGCTCGACCTGCGCGAAAACCGCCTTATCATCATAACGGGGCCTAATATGTCGGGTAAATCGACATTCATGCGGCAGACCGCGCTTATCGTGCTGATGGCGCAGATAGGCTGCTTTGTTCCCGCGCGGTACGCGAAGATAGGGGTTGTGGACAAGATATTCACGCGCGTCGGCGCGTCGGACGATCTCACTGCGGGGCAGTCGACATTCATGGTGGAGATGAACGAGGTAGCCGAGATATTAAAGAACGCGACTTCAAAGAGCCTTGTTATACTCGACGAGATAGGGCGCGGCACGTCCACCTTCGACGGGATATCCATTGCGAGGGCTGTCGCGGAATATATCAGCGGTAAGCAGATCGGCTGCAAGACGCTGTTCGCGACGCATTACCACGAGCTTATCGCCATGGAAAAGGAAAACGAGGGCGTTCGAAATTACAGCGTTGCGGTGTCAAAGCGCGGCGACGAATTGAAATTCCTCCATAAAATAGTCGAGGGCGGAACGGACGACAGCTACGGTATCGAGGTAGCAAAGCTAGCGGGACTGCCGCAGAAGGTCATTAACCGCGCTAAAGAGGAATTAAAGGAGCTTGAGGTCAGCGGCAAGGTGCGCCTTGCGGAGGTGCTGGAAAAGAGCGCGGACAACCAGTTCAGCTTCACTGCGGTGAACGAGCAGAACGCTATTGCAAAGCTCCGCGCCGCTGATATAAACAGCATGAGCCCGATGGACGCGCTGCTGTTCGTGAGGGATCTCAAGGAGTCACTGCAATAACGGGTAGAACGGAGAAAAAATGCCAAGGATAAATCTGCTCGAAAAGAGCGTGTATGAGCTTATCGCGGCGGGCGAGGTTATAGAGCGCCCGTCCTCGGTGATAAAGGAGCTTGCCGAAAATTCAATAGACGCGGGCGCGCGGACGATAACCGTCGAGATAAAGCGCGGCGGCATTTCCTATATGCGCGTCAGCGACGACGGCTGCGGCATGGCGTATGAGGATATTCCGACGGCATTTTTGCGCCATGCAACAAGCAAGGTGCAGTACGCCGACGATCTTGAGAATATCAACACGCTCGGGTTCAGGGGCGAGGCGCTCGCCTCGGTCTGCGCGGTCGGCAGGGTGGAGTGCGTCAGCAAGCGCCCCGAGGACAAGCTCGGGACTTCTTACCGAATAGAGGGCGGCGAGCCTGTCGAGTATGAAAGGACAGGCTGCTCGGACGGGACGACGATAATAATCCGCGACCTGTTCTACAACACGCCTGCGCGGCTGAAATTCCTTAAAAAGGACGTTACCGAGGGGAATTACTGCGCGGCGGTCATTGAAAAGCTCGCGCTGTCGCACCCGCAGATATCCTTCCGCTTTATCCGCGACGGACGGCAGACTATGATGACGGGCGGGGACGGCGAATATTACAGCGCGGTCTATTCCGTTTTCGGGAAGCAGTTCGCCGCAGGGCTTATCCCCGTCGACGGGATATACCGCGACATAGGCGTGACGGGCTTTGTTTCAAGCCCGCTGTTCACCCGTGCGAACCGTTCCATGCAGAATTTTTTCGTCAACGGCAGGAGCGTTAAAAGCCCGCTTTGCTGCGCGGCGCTGGAGGAGGCGTTCAGGAACGCGATAATGGTTGGGAAATTCCCCGCCTGCGTTCTGTGTATTAACCTCGACCCTGCCATGCTGGACGCTAATATTTCCCCAACAAAGACGGAGGTTCGGTTTTCGAACGAAAAGGCGGTATTCGACGCGATTTATTTCGCGGTCAAGAACGGGCTGCTGGGCTACGACGAGAGCCGCGAGATACAGCTCCCGAACGCGGGCGCTACCGATGAAAAAAAGGAGCAGCCCCCCACCATGGCGATACCCTCGGGCGGCGGAAACGTGACCTATGGGACAAAGACAGCCGAGCCGCCGAAATTCACGCTGCGGCAGGAAGTACCGTTCCGAATGGACGTAAGTCAGCCCTCCGCAGAGCAGACGGTCATGCCGGAGGTGCTGCCGCCGCTGCTTCGCTCCGAGCCGGTCAAGGAAACGCCGCTCGAGGAGCTGCCGGGGTTCGCGTTCCTTTCGCAGAAGTCGTTTGTTAAGCGGGCTGCGGAGCTTGTCCCCGAAAAAACGGAAAAAGCAGCCGCCGAAGCTGCGCAGCTTGTCCCCGAAATCAAATCGGAGGACGCGGCGGAAAATGTATTCCCAGAAAAAGCGGAATTGCCCGAGGCGGAGAACGTTCCCCCCGAAAAAACGGAAGCGGCGCCCGAAGCGGAGAATAACCCCGATGAAACGGCGAGCCCGCGCGAAAATATCCGCGTCATCGGCGAGCTTTTCAAGACCTACATCGTCTGCGAGAGCGGCGGTAGCATGATACTCATTGACAAGCACGCGGCGCACGAGCGGATAAATTTTGAAAATCTGCGGCGCGGCGTGAACAGCCACGGACAGCTGCTTCTCGAGCCCGCCGCGGTATACCTTTCTCCCGTGGAATACGACGCGGTGAGCGCGTTCAGGGAGAAGCTCTCGGACGTGGGGCTGCTGCTTGATTTTTCGGACAGCGGAAAGGTGACCGTCACGGGAATGCCGCAGTATATGGACACGGTAGACCCTGCGGAGCTGCTCGGCAGCATTGCGCAGATGCTCGCGCAGGGCAACGACAACGCCGCGGGCGAGCTGTTCGACGACGTGCTTCATATGATGGCGTGCAAGGCGAGCATTCGCGCGAACGAAAATCAGGACATTTCGGAGCTTGCATATCTTGCGGACAGGGTGATAAACGACCGCGCGATACGCTACTGCCCGCACGGCAGACCCGTCATGACGCAGATATCAAGGCGGCAGATCGAGAAGTATTTCAGCAGGATAGTGTGATAACGCGGGAACGGAGGCGGGAATGGATAATATGATCGTTGTGTGCGGTCCGACCGCTTCGGGAAAGACCGCGCTGGCAGTCGAGCTTGCGAAAATATACGGCGGCGAGGTGATTTCGGCGGATTCAATGCAGATCTACACCGATATGGATATTGCCTCCGCAAAGGCAACTCCAGAGGAGCAGCAGGGGATACCGCACCACCTCCTCGGCTTCCTTGACCCGTCGGAGAGCTTTTCCGTTGCGGATTATGTGAAGCTTTGCGATAAGGCGGCGCGGGATATTGTGTCAAGGGGGAAAATGCCGGTATTATGCGGCGGGACGGGGCTTTACATCTCGTCGTTTGTCGATAATCTCATCTTTGACGACAGCCGCACGGACTACGCGTTCCGCGAGGAAATGAGAAAATTTGCCGCCGAAAACGGCAATGCCGCGCTGCTCGGAAAGCTGCGGGAAATTGACCCCGAAACCGCCGCGGAGCTGCACGAAAACAACGTCGGCAGGGTAATACGCGCGCTCGAGGTGTACAAAACGACGGGGCACACCATTTCCGAGGCAAAGCGTATGTCAAGGCAGTCGCCGTCGCCCTACAATTTTATAATGCTGACGATAGACTACGCGGACAGGAGCGTGCTGCACGAGCGGATAAACAGGCGCGTCGACCTGATGGTCAGGGCGGGGCTTGTGGACGAGGCGCGGCGCTGCTTTGAGCAGCCCGACCGCCCCACCGCAGCGCAGGCGATAGGCTGCAAGGAGCTGTACCCGTATTTTCGCGGGGAGAAAACGCTGGAGGAATGCATTGACGAGCTGAAGCTGCGGACAAGGCAGTATGCAAAGCGGCAGATGACATGGTTCCGCCGTGACGGCAGGATAAATCACATTGTCGTACAAAACGGCGACGGGCCGGCGGAGCTTGTCGCAAAGGCGCGCGAAATTATCGACGCGGAGTTAAACGGCGCTGTTTGATAACAATAAATGGTAAATATGTAAAAAGGCTGCCTAACGGCGGCTTTTTTAATGTATTTTTTTGAAAATTTTTTTGAAAAATACTAAAAAAGTTATAGCTTTTTTCTGAAAGATATGTTATACTAGTGTATATAGTTGGGGTAGTATGCAATTTTTGCGTTCACCAAATATAAAGGTCAGCGCGTTGACAGCGCCCGATCGTACAGAGAGAAAAAGGTGGTCAGTTATTATGGCAAAGGATATCAACTTACAGGACGTGTTCCTCAATCAGGCTAGAAAGGACAGGATACCTGTCACTATCTATATCACTAACGGATTTCAGTTCAAGGGCATAGTAAAGGGCTTTGACAACTACACGGTCATTCTCGACACCGACGGAAAGCAGAACCTTATTTATAAGCACGCTATTTCCACCATCACACCGTTCAAGCCCGTTTCTATCCTTGACGCATACGATAAGTCCGAGGAAGAATAATGCATTCCCGCTGGACGACGCTCATCATAGCGCTCATCTCCCTTTTCATTATTGTCATCGCGGTGGGGCAGGTCTTTTTCGCCGGCGGCGAGGAATTGACCACCGAAACTGCGCTTGCCTATAATATGGAGGAAGAGGTGCCCTTTGAGGGAGTGTATATGCGCGACGAAACGCTGATATACAGCTCCGGGAACGGGGTCATCAGCTATGAGCACGCCGACGGCTCCAAGGTCGGGAAAAGCTCGGTCATCGCGCGCCGCTACAAAAGCGAGAGCGAGATCGGCTACCGCCGCGAGATAGAGGAGCTCTCCGAGCATATAAGGGTGCTCGAGAACGCTGAAAAGCTTATCGGAACCGATAATTCACAGCTTGAGGTAATAACCAGCCAGATAAACGAGCAGCATTCAAGGCTTGTCAGCGCGATCCTTTCGGGGGATTATTCCGGAGCGAAGGAGCTTCAGAGCGGTATGCTCGAGGCGCTTTGCAAAAGGGAAATTACCCTTAAAGAAAGCGACGGATATTCCGATAAGATAAGCGAGCTTGAAAGCCGCATAAGTCAGCTTGAGGCAAGGCTGTCGGGCGATGTCACGAGCATTCTTGCGGACGGCACGGGCTATTTCGTCAGCAATGTCGACGGCTACGAGGGTGAGATTTCGCTCTCCGACACCGAAAGCATGACCGCCGCGCGGGTAGAAAGCATTATAAATAACCCCGACAAATCACGCGGGAACGCCGTCGGAAAGCTTATTTCGGGCTACACATGGCGCGTCGCCGCGGTAATTGACAAGGAAAACCTCTTCGGCATAAACGAGGGCAGCAGCGTTACGCTACGAGTAGGTTCCGAGGGTATGCTGATAGACGCGGAGATCGTTTCCGTCACCGATACGGGCGACGGGCGCGCCGTGTATATATTTGAATGCGACAGGCTCACCTCCGAGGTCGTCGAGGGGCGGACAGCGCGTTTCAAGCTTGTTATAAACAGCTACGGCGGGCTGAGAGTCAGCCGCGACGCGATACGCTATGACGAGAACGGCGAGCGCGGCGTTTTCATCGTCCGTGGGTCAAGCCTTGCGTTCAAGAAGATCGATGTCATTTATTGGGGCGAGGGCTACGTCATCTGCTCACAGGACGGCGGCGACGATCACCTCAAGCTTTATGACAGGATAGTTACCGAGGGCAAGGATCTGTATGATGGAAAAGTTGTTGAGTAATTCCGAGACAAGCTTTGAGGACATACGCGAAAATTATGCCCGAATAAGCGAGAATATATCAGAAGCCATGCGCGCCGCGGGAAGAACCGACAAGGTGCGCGTCATGGCAGTGACAAAGACGGTTTCGCCCGAAAGGATAAATTTCGCGGTGGGACTGGGTATAGACCTTCTCGGCGAGAACCGCGTGCAGGAGTTCATGGAAAAGCGCGAGAGCTACGCTCCGGCGGAGATCCACTTCATAGGCGGGCTTCAGACCAACAAGGTCAAGTACATTATTGATAAGGTTTCGATGATCCATTCCGTCGACAGCCTGCATCTTGCGGAGGAAATAAGCCGCAGGGCGCAGCAGCACGGTCTGGTCATGGATATACTCGCCGAAATTAACATCGGCGGGGAGGACACAAAGGGCGGGATCTCTCCGAACGAAGCGGAGGAATTCTGCAAAAGAGTGTCCGAGCTTGAGGGAGTCAGGCTTCGCGGTCTGATGACCATTCCGCCGCCGGATTGCGGCGAAAAGTGCTTTTCGGATATGCAGGAGCTTTTCGGCAGACTGCGCTCCGAAACAGCGGGGCAGCCGTTCGATACGCTTTCCATGGGGATGTCGGGCGATTATGAAACGGCTGTAAAATATGGGGCAACAATTGTCCGTATAGGCTCAGGCCTGTTCGGATACAGAAAATATTTATAAATAATTGGGAGGAAGTTTAACATGGCAGGCAATTTCTTTAAGAACATTTTCGGGACCGCAGAACCGGACGAGGGCTTCGTTGATTATGATGAGGCAGGATATGACGCGTCATCTTCGGCGGTAACAGAGGAGGAGGCAGACTATGCGTCCGATTACGCAGAGCAGACACAGAGTCGTTTCGGCATGAAGAAGAACAACAGCTCCTCTTCGTCAAGAATCATCAATATGCACAGCAGCAGCGGAGGAAAGCTTGCGGTTCTGTTCCCGACAAGCTACGAAGAGGTAATGAAGGACGCTGTTGACTACCTCAAGGACAACGCTATCGTTTTCCTCAACCTTGACAATGTTGAAGCTGACGCGAAAATGAGGATCGTTGACTTTATGGCGGGCGTCTGCACCGCGCTCGACGGCAAGATGAAGAAAACGGGCACCTGCTCCTATGCGGTTGCACCCAAGAACGTTGAGTGGATAAACGACATCGACGATTTCACTGTCTGAGTCTTGAATTTCGAGCTTAATGAAGAGGAACGCTACCTTGCCGCGCATATCGCCGATCTTCAGCGACTGAGCGTGAAGTCGGGCGTGCCGCGCTTTTCCGCATTTCTTAACGAAAGAGAGGCGGCTGTCGCGGAGTGCGCGGTCAGGGGACATCCCGTTTTTTACGGAGGATACGAGGGCGCGTCGCGCAGGGTCTGCGGGTTTTTCGAGGATACCTATGCCGAGGAGCTTCCGAAAGAGGAGCTTTTCCCGGTCTGCGCCGTCACGTTCACGTTCCGTAAGTGTGATAAGCCCGCTCACCGCGATTTTCTCGGGGCGATCCTTGGTCTGGGGATAAAGCGCGAGCTGGTGGGCGATATCCTTGTCGCAGAGGAATACGCGATCGTGTTCTGCCACGAAAACGCCGAGGAACTGATCTTTCGCCTTGATAAGGTGGGAAAGGTCGGTCTGAATGCGCAAAAGGGCATAACAAAGCCGATTCCCGCTGTTGCGACAAAGAAAACGGAAACCACCGTTTCATCGCTGCGGCTTGACTGCATAGTCAGCGCTGCGGCAAATGTTTCAAGAGAAAAGTCCGCATCGCTCATCAGATCGGGGCTTGTAAATGCGGATTTTTCGCCGTGTCTGAATATCAGCGCGGAGGTAAAGGAAAACACCGTTATCTCTATCCGCGGAAGCGGGCGTTACCGCCTGAGCAGTATCGGGGGAAAGTCCGCCAAGGGAAGGATAAGGATAACGATAGAAAAATATATCTGAAGTGTGCCGCTGTCTGCGGCATTGCCTCGGAATAAGGGTGACCCCGGCTTGAAAATGCAATAATTTCTTAATATTTTCGGGGGTGACCGTAAGCTGTGATGCCGGCAGGGTTCTGTCAGTCGGAATAGGCTGTTTACTGTGCGGGACTGTTTTCGGGCTGCGAAATGTGGAAGGAAGTTACATCAGATGAATGCTAAAGACATCATTACAAGACGATTTGAAAAAGCCAAGTTCAACGGTTATAAAACAGAGGACGTTGATGATTTCCTCAAGGAAATATCCTCGGAATATGCGCAGCTCCAGAAGGAGAAGAGCGAGCTTGAGCGCAAGCTTGAGGTGCTTGCGGACAAGATACGCGAGTACCGCGATGACGAGGACGCGCTGAAGGACGCGCTGCTGCTTGCGCAGAAGCAGGGAAACGCTATCGTTGCCGAGTCCAAGTCCGCGGCGGAAAAGCTCCGCAAGGAGACCGAGGAAGCGATAACAAAGCAGCTTGCCGAGGCAAAGGCTAAGTCCGAGAAGATGATAGCCGACGCCGATGATTATTCCAAGCGCATGACAAAGGACTCCAACGAGCGCGCAGACAAGCTCGTCAAGGAGGCAAGAGCCAAGGCTGACGAGATAAAGGCGGAGATGAACCGCCAGCAGGAGATACAGGAGAACATACTCCAGCAGACCCGCAAGGAGGTCACCGAGTACAGAAACAGGCTGCTCACTTCGTACAAGGCGCATATTGAGTTTATCGACAAGCTCCCCGAGAAGTGCGAGAATGATTTCGTGAAAAAGACCGCCGAGGAGGTCGAAAAGCGCAACGCAGAAAAGGCAAGACTTGCAGCCGCTGCCGCAAAGCAGCAGGCAGCCAAGCCCGCTCCCGCCCCCGAGGAAAAGCCCGAGGAGCCTTCCGAGGAGGAAAATGTTGAGCCCGAGCTTAACGCACCCGAAAAGGAGCCCGAGAAGGAACCCGTTTCTACCAAGACAACGGACAACCTGCCTTTCTTCAATTCAGGCGCGGAGCCCAAAATGCGTCACAGCGATCTTCAGTTCGGAAAAAATAAGTAAGCGCAATACCGCTTGCTTTAATAAATAAATGTAAACAAAATCTTTAAGGAGATAGCAATATGTCAGAGGATTTCAACAGCACACTGAATCTGCCGCAGACCGAGTTCCCGATGCGCGGCAATCTCCCCAAGAGAGAGCCCGAGATGCTCGAAAAGTGGGAGAAGGAGCGCCTTTACTACGTGCTTTCCGAGAAAAATAAGGGAAAGCCCTCCTATACGCTCCACGACGGCCCTCCCTACGCGAACGGCAATATCCACATGGGTACCGCGCTCAACAAGGTGCTCAAGGATATCATCGTAAAGTATAAGAACATGACCGGCTACAACGCCAACTACGTTCCCGGCTGGGACTGCCACGGTCTGCCCATCGAGCTTAAGGCTATAAAGCAGCTCGGCGTTGACAGCGGCACGGTTGACCCCGTTGCGCTCAGAAAGAGCTGCCGTCAGTTCGCGCTCTCCTGCCTTGACGATCAGAAGAAGCAGTTCAAGCGCCTTGGCGTCTGGGGTGATTTCGACGACCCTTATCTGACATTAAAGCCCGAGTTTGAGGCAAAGCAGGTCGAGGTTTTCGGCGAGATGGTGAAGAAAGGCTACATCTATAAGGGGTTAAAGCCCGTTTATTGGTGCGCCGACTGCAACACCGCGCTCGCAGAAGCGGAGATCGAGTATCAGGACGATCCCTGCTACTCCATTTACGTCAAGTTCCCGCTTGTTGAAACAAAGGGCAAGTTTGACGATCTCGGCATTGACCTCTCCAAGGCGTATGTCGTTATCTGGACAACAACTACATGGACGCTCCCCGGCAACCTCGCAGTCTGCCTCGGACCGAACTATGACTACACATTCGTTAAAGTCGAGGACGAGGAAAGCAAGTCCTTCGGCGAATACCTGCTCATGGCGACCGAGCTTGTAAGCACCGTTATGGACGCAGTGGGCATTAAGAAATACAGCACCGTCGGCTCTTTCAAGGGACAGGATCTCGAGCTTCTCGAGGCTGATCACCCCTTTATGGGCAGACGTTCCCCCCTCATTGTCGGCAACCATGTAACGCTTGACAGCGGTACAGGCTGCGTTCACACCGCGCCCGGCTTCGGTGTGGAGGACTTTGAGGTTTGCAGCCACTACAAGGGAATGTTCAACATTATCGTTCCCGTTGACGAAAAGGGCGTTCTCACAGAGGAAGCGGGCGATTTCGCGGGGTTAAAGACCTCCGACGCGAACAAGAAGATCGCACAGCGCCTTGAGGACGACAACACCCTGCTCGCAATGCAGAAGATAGTCCACCCGTATCCGCACTGCTGGCGCTGCCACGAGCCGATAATCTACCGCGCGACCGATCAGTGGTTCTGCAACGTTGATATGTTCAAGCCCGAAACGATCAAGGCTATCGAAACCGTAAAGTGGATCCCCGAGTGGGGCGAGGAGCGCATTAAGAACATGGTAAATATGCGCAGCGACTGGTGTATTTCCCGCCAGCGCAGATGGGGCGTGCCTATTCCCATGCTTTACTGCAAGGATTGCGGCAAGACCGTCATCAATGACACGACCATCAGGGCTATTTCCGATATGTTCCGCAAGGAAAGCTCCGACGCGTGGTATATAAAGGATCCGTCCGAGTTCATTCCCGCCGATGTTAAGTGCGAATGCGGCTGCGGCAGCTTCACCAAGGAAATGGATATCTTCGACGTATGGTTCGACAGCGGATGCACACACGCGGCTGTTCTTCAGGAACGCCCCGAGCTCAGCTGGCCTGCCGATATGTACCTCGAGGGCTGCGACCAGTACAGAGGTTGGTTCCAGAGCTCGCTGCTCACCTCCGTTGCAACAACGGGCAAAGCGCCTTACAAGGCAGTCTGCACGCATGGCTGGGTAGTTGACGGAAACGGTCAGCAGATGCACAAGTCCAAGGGCAACGTTATCCTCCCCGAGGAGATAATCAAGGACTTCGGCGCTGATGTGCTCCGCCTGTGGGTAGCCTCGCTCGATTATCACAACGACGTGCGTGTTTCCAAGGATATGCTCAAGCAGCTGTCCGAGAGCTACCGCAAGATCAGAAACACCGCAAGATATATCCTCGGCAACCTCAACGACGCAAACGGCTTCGACCCGAACACGGAAATGGTATCCCCCGACAAGATGAGCGACCTTGACAAGTGGGCGCTGGCTCGTCTGGACAACGTTATCGAAAAGGTAAAGGCTGCGTATGAGGCGATGGATTATTACCTCGCATACCATGTCATCAACAGCTTCTGCGTTGTCGATATGTCGAATTTCTACCTTGACATAGTAAAGGATACGCTGTACTGCGCGGGCAAGAACTCTCCCGAGCGCAAGTCCGTTCAGAGCGCGATGTACCTTATACTTGACGCGCTGGTAAGACTTGTCGCTCCGATTCTGAGCTTCACTGCCGACGAGATATGGCAGTTTATGCCCCATAAGGAGGGCGACGATCTCCGCAGCGTTATATTCAATCAGATGCCCGAAAAGACAGGCGTTACGATTGACGCGGCGTTTGAGGAAAAGTGGAACAGGATCCATGCAATTCGCGACGATGTTCTTGTTGCGCTTGAGCAGAAGCGTGCCGATAAGGTCATAGGCAAGTCGCTCGAGGCAATGGTTGACATCTACACGAGCGATCCCGCTGTGGCGGCGCTTGAGGGCGACCTTGCAGACGCGTGCATCGTGTCGGGCGTAAAGGTTCACACCGAGGGCGAGGGCGAGTACAAGGGCGCTGCCGAGGGCGTGTCCGTAACCGTTACCCGCAAGGGCGGCGAGGGCTGCCAGCGCTGCTGGAAGTACGACGACACCGTTGGCTCCGACGCGGAATATCCTCATATCTGCGCTCGCTGCGCTGCTGTCGTAAGACTCAATTTAGGCTGATTTATTTAGTGAGGGGAGGGGACGAGCCCCTGCCCTCGCTTTTTTGTGAAGGGGATGCTGATGCAGAAAAGCATTGCAGAAAAGATAAAGAACAATTTACAGTATCTCGGGCTGCTGCTCGCGGCGGTGCTTGTGGGGATAGACCAGCTCACCAAGTGGCTCGTGGTTTCAAATATGAAGCTTCAGGACTCTATCCACATCATCAAGATCGGCGACACCGAGGTGCTGAATTTTTCCTACTACCTTAATTCGGGCGCAGCTTTCAGCAAGTTCGAGGGCAAGACC